>CANMXH010000187.1 GCA_947501315.1 Caulobacteraceae bacterium
GCGCAGATCTTGTTGCCCGACGGATCGCGCAGATAGGCCAGGTTCAGGGTGCCGAACGGGCCGCCGGTGCGCTCGCCGGGCGGGTCCTCGATCGAGGTGCCTCCGGCCGCGACGCCGGCGTCATGGAAGGCCTGGACCATCTCCGCCGACTTCGCCCCGAAGCCGATGGTGCCGCCGTTGGCGTGGCAGGCGGGCTCGCCGTCGATCGGCTTTCCGATCGCAAAGGCCCCCATACGGGTGCGCCACCAGAAGCGGCCCTTGGCGTCCGGCCCCTGCCCCGGCTCAAGTCCCAGGGCGCCGAGCGCCGCATCATAGAATTTCCGCGACGCCTCGACGTCATTCGCGCCGACGGTGATGTGGGTGAACATGGAATCCCTCGGGTTAGTAGGTTTCTTTTGGAGACTAACCGCAATCCCGCTGCCTTGTCATCCCGGAAGCCGCAAAGCGGCTATCCGGGACGTGAACGGTCCCAGACGTCCCTCCCGGTCAGACCGCAGGCTGAACCGGGAGCCGGGTCAGGTCACCCCGAACAGTGCATCCTCCACGCCCGGTCCGGTTCGCCCAAGCGGCGACCGGACCTGTGGAAAGGTTCGGCAAGAACGTCCCGGATAGCGCCTGCGGCGCTTCCGGGATGACAAGCGCGAAAGCCTCAGAACACCACCACGCTGCGGATGCTCTCCCCCGCATGCATCAGGTCGAACGCCTCGTTGATCCGCTCCAGCGGCAGGGTGTGGGTGATCATCGGATCGATCTCGATCTTGCCGTCCATGTACCAGTCGACGATCTTCGGCGTATCCGTCCGCCCCCGCGCGCCGCCGAAGGCACTGCCGCGCCAGACCCGGCCGGTGACCAGCTGGAAGGGCCGCGTCGCGATCTCCTTGCCCGCCTCGGCCACGCCGATGACGATGCTCTCGCCCCAGCCGCGATGGCAGGCCTCCAGCGCCTGACGCATCACCGTGGTGTTGCCCGTGCAGTCGAAGGTGTAGTCGGCCCCGCCGCCGGTCATCTCGACCAGATGCGCCACCACGTCGGAGACATTCTTCGGATTGACGAAATGGGTCATGCCGAAACGACGGCCCCAGTCTTCCTTGGTGTCATTGATGTCCACGCCGACGATCATGTCGGCCCCGACCATCTTCAGCCCCTGGATGACGTTCAGCCCGATCCCGCCCAAGCCGAAGACGACGCAGTTGGCACCCGGCTCAACCTTGGCCGTATTGACCACCGCCCCCACCCCCGTGGTCACGCCACAGCCGACGTAGCAGGCGCTGGCGAAGGGCGCGTCCTTGCGAATCTTCGCCAGGGCGATCTCGGGCAGGACGGTGAAGTTCGAGAAGGTCGAACAGCCCATATAGTGGGCGATCGCCTGGCCCTTGTAGCTGAAGCGCGAACTGCCGTCGGGCATCAGCCCCTTGCCCTGCGTCCCCCGGATGGCGGTGCACAGATTGGTCTTGCGGCTGAGGCAGCTTTTACACTGCCGGCACTCGGGCGTGTACAGCGGGATGACATGGTCGCCGACCGCGACGCTCGTCACCCCCGGCCCGACCTCGACCACCACGCCGGCACCCTCATGGCCGAGGATGCTCGGAAAAATCCCCTCCGAGTCCAGCCCGTCCAGCGTATAGGCGTCGGTGTGGCAGATGCCGGTGGCCTTGATCTCGACCAGCACCTCGCCGGCCCGCGGCCCCTCCAGATCGACCTCGACAATCTCCAGCGGACGTTTGGCCTCGAAGGCGACGGCGGCGCGGGTTTTCATGGGGAGGGTTCCTCAGTTCGAAACTCTCTTAGCAACCACATTGCGGCCCGTCAGCCGCCGGCGGCACAACTGCGCAAGGCCGCGGCGATCTGGTCCGCCATGCCGTCCGCCAGGTCCGGCCGTACTGGGCCATAGGTGGGGTGATCGCCCAGCGTGTGGCCGACTCCCGAATGCAGCACGAAGGTCACCCGTGAACCCAGGAACCGCTCCCCGGCCTCCCGCTGCAGCGGGGCGTGGGTCTGGGAGTCGCGGTCGCCCAGATGGGCGATCACCGGACCGTCCCAGCGCGCGAGGTTGGCGGCCACAGCCGTTTCGTCGCTGTACCAGCTCTTCCCCCACTGCCATGACCCTGCGGCCTGGTCCGCCGTTGGCCAGGGTGCCGCATCGTCCATTGCCAGGGCCTGGTCACGGAAAATCGGCCAGGCCGTCTGCCACTGCCGGTCGAGTTCGGCGATGTCGTCCGCCGTCCAGCCGCCGTCCGGGGCTAGATACGGCTCGACCACGCCATTGACCGCGGCCGGCGTGGTAGCCAGTCCCGCCCGCACCTCCTCATTGGTGGTGATCCCGTCCTCGTCCGCGTCCATCATCCTCAGGGACCAGCTATCCCGCTCGGTCAGGTTCCAGCGAAAATTCCGCGCCGGATCCGTCAGTATGGTGCCCATGCCAACCACCACCGCGGGTGCCGGCGCTCCGCTCGCCGCCAGTCGACCGATGTGGACCATGCCCTCGGAATGACCGAACAGAACCACGCACCGCGCTCCCAGCCCCTCCGGTGACCGCGTCCAGTCATAGACCGCCGCCAGATCGTCCCGCATCGCGCCCGTGGTGGCCGTGACGATTTCAGCCCGGTCGATCCCGGCATCTCCGGCTTCGCCATGGCGGACGCCCCGCTTGTCGTAGCGCACTGTCGCGACGCCGCGCGCGTTCAGCCTTCGTGAAAGGTCGAGAAACACCAGCGCGGGCTCTTCGCCCGGCGCGCCGAAGTCGACATCACGATCGAATGGGCCGGTCCCCGCCACCATGACGACCGCGCCTGTGCCGGCCAGGTCGGGCCGATCCGCCTGTCCCCGGATCGCCACACCATCCGATGATGGGATCGAAAAGGCTCGTGCGCCTTCCGGCTCGATCAGTGTCATGACGGCGGCGATGGTCAGCAGCATGGAAAGCCCCCTACAGTACGAAGCCTGCCGGCTGACGCACAAGGCTCAGGTGCAGTGAATTTCGCGGCGGGAGCAAGTCATGAACCTCGTAATCCTCACTGGCGCCGGCATATCCGCCGAGTCCGGCGTGCCCACCTTCCGCGCCGACGACGGCCTGTGGATGGGCCATCGGCTTGAGGACGTGGCGACGCCCGAGGCCTTCGCCCGCGACCCCGCCCTGGTGCAGGACTTCTACAACCGTCGCCGCCGCCGGCTGCCGACCGTGCATCCCAACGCCGCCCACCACGCCCTCGCCGACCTCGCCGCCCGCTGGCCGGGCGACTTCCTGCTGGTCACCCAGAACGTCGACGACCTGCACGACCGCGCCCATGCCGCCACCCCGCCCGCCTCCGGCTTCGCGCTGATCCACATGCACGGCGAGCTGCTCAAGGCCCGGTGCACCCGCACCGGCCAGGTCTGCGACTGGCCCGGCGACCTGGCCGTGCACGAGCCGTCGCCGCACCACCCGCAGGGCCGGCTGCGGCCGCACATCGTCTGGTTCGGCGAGATGCCCCTGCAGATGGAGCGGATCGAGGCGGCGCTGGCGCGGTGCGACCTGTTCGTCTCGATCGGCACCTCCGGCGCCGTGTATCCGGCGGCGGGGTTCGTCCAGCTGGCCCGCCACGCCGGGGCCCATACGGTCGAGCTGAACCTCGAACCGTCACAGATCACCGCCCTGTTCGATGAGGTCCGTCACGGCCCGGCGACGGAGGTCGTGCCCGGTTTCTGCCGATCCCTCTCCCAATGGGAGAGGGCTTGAGCGCCCAAGAGCCCGCGAGGGCGATTGGCCGCGCGAAAGGGTGAGGGTCGAATGGCGCAGGGCTATCCGCGACAGTGGCCCCTCACCCTTTCGCCTTGCCGATCGCTTCGCTCCCGGAGGCTCAATCCCTCTCCCGCCGGGAGAGGGTCCGCTATTGTTCCCCCGCCGCCTTCTTCGCCAGCTTCTCCAGCACCCGCCCCCGGCCCTTCGACAGCGCGGTGATCACCCCGCGAAACGTCGCCACCTCCTGCGCCGTGAACGCGGCCCGGCCCAGCATGACCCGCAGGTTCTGGCTCATGGAGCGGAATTTCTCCGGCGGATGGAAGAAGCCGGCGGCGTCCAGCTCGCGCTCCAGATGCTCATACATCCCCAGCGTCAGTGCCCCCTCCGCCGGCGGTTCGCCCTCGCGGAAATTGGGCGGCGGGGCGTCCAGCACCAGGGTCCGCCACTCATAGGCGGTGATGGCCACCGCCTGGGCCAGGTTCAGGCTCTGGTGGCGCGGATCGATGGGGATGGTGACAATGCCCTGGCACAGGGCGATGTCCGAGGTCTCCAGCCCCGACCGCTCGCCCCCGAACAGGATGCCGACGCCCAGACCCGAGGCCCGGTCATCGTACAGCACCCGCGCCGCCTCGCGCGGCGTGCGCACCGGCTGGCGCGTCTCGCGCGGCCGGGCCGTGGTGGCAAAGACGGTGTTCAGATCAGCGACAGCCTCCGCCACGCTGTCGAAGACGGTGATCCCCTCCAGTACCCAGTCGGCGCCCGAGGCCGTGGCCCAGGCCCGCTCCTGCGGCCAGCCGTCGCGCGGCGCCACCAGCCGCAACTCCGTCAGCCCGAAATTGGCCATCACCCGCGCCA
>CANMXH010000188.1 GCA_947501315.1 Caulobacteraceae bacterium
ACCCCGGTCACACTCTCCGCCGTCGCCAGCTGGAGCACCCCCATCAGGGTCGCCCGCGTCTCGCCGTCGGCGATCCCGTCCACCTGCCCCGGCCGCCAGTGGCGCTGGAAGGCCTCGACGGTCAGCCGGGTCGCCTCGTCATAGGTCCCGCCCGGCGTCAGGGCATAGCCCAGCCGGTGCAGGCCGGCGCGCAGGACGATCACCCCCAGCCCCTCGTCGCCGACACCCAGCGGCACGCCCAGCGCCGCGATCCGCTCCGGTGCCGGCTCGAACCACAGGCCGTGGCCGATCGCCGCCAGCCGCTTCCACGGAAACCGCTCACCGGGATCCTGCTTGCGCTCCGGCGCCAGGTCCGAATGGCCGATGATGCGGGCGTCGGGAATGGTCCAGCGGGTGCGGATGTCGTTGATCAGGCTGATCACCGCATCGATCTGGACCTCGGGGAAGTCGCAATAGCCGAACTCATGGCCCGGATTGACGATCTCGATACCGATGGAGGCGGCGTTGCAGTCGGTCTCGCCTTGCCATGCCCCCTTGCCGGCATGCCAGGCGCGGCGCTCTTCGGCCACCAGCCGCAGGATCGCGCCGTCCTCATCGACCACATAGTGGGCCGAGACCTGGGCTTCAGGATCGCACAGCCGCGCAACCGCCTCATCGGCCGTGCGCATGCCGGTATAGTGCAGCACCAGCATGTCCGGCGGGCCGCGACGGGCGTTGAAATTCGGGGACGGGACGTCCTTGACGCTGAGCACGGCGCGCTTACCGGCCGGGCCGCTCCCAGCCATAGGCGACCCAGGCGCCGTCAACCTTGTGCGCCTCAATCACGTCGTCGGCCCGGCGGGCCCGGTCGGCGGCCTTGCGGCGCGCGCCCATGGCCAGGCCGGCGAAGAAGACCAGAACAGCGACGAACAGGGCGATCACCGCCACGGCCACGGCGGTGAAGACCGCCAGCACAGCGCCCACCGTCATGGCCACGAGGGTTGCGATCACGCCTGCCAGCCACATGACCGGGGCCAGCAGTCCGTTCGACGGACGGCGCGAAGACGGGCCGAAGATCAGACGGTCGGACTGGGTCATCAAATCACCTCAACAGACGCTGGAAGAACAACGTCGAACCCTCAATGTCGGTCCACACGGATGAACGGTCAATGACCGGAGCCTTCACAGGCGAGTGTTCCGCCTCAATAAGGCTGTTCCGCCAGCACCGATGCGCCGGAGGACCGGGCCTGCTCGGTCTGGATGCGGCGAACGGTCGCCTCCGCCGCCGGGTCGTTCATGACCCCGCCGATCCCGACCAGAACCCGCGCCGCCTCTCCCGAGACGCCGAACGCCTGCGACAGGACCTCGAACGGCGAGCTGGCTTCCGGATAGCGTTTGAACCGCACCGGATCCCCGGCCGGAATACGGGCCAGTTCGCGGGCCTTGGCGATGGCCTCCTCAAGGCCGCCGAGCTGGTCGACGAGGCCGATCTCCCGGGCCTGGGCCCCGGTCCAGACGCGGCCGCGGGCGATCTCGCGCACCCGGGCGGGCGGCAGACGACGACCCGCCGCGACGCGGGCGATGAACTCCTCATAGGTGCGATCGATCTGGGCCGCATAGGCCGCGCGCTGCGCCGGGCTGAACGCCTGTGCCGGCGAGAAGGCATCGGCATAGTCACCGCCGACCGAGAGGCTGCGCATGTCGACGCCGAACCGGCCAAGCGCATCGGCCAGCACGAATTTGCCGCCATAGACACCGATCGAGCCGGTCAGGGTCGAGGGTTGGGCCACGATCCAGTTGGCTTCCGAGCTGATCCAGTAGCCGCCCGAGGCCGCGTAATCGCCCATCGACACCACCACCGGCTTGCCGGCCGCCTTGGCTGCGCGCACGGCCGCCAGGATCTGCTCGGATGCCTCGGGCGAACCGCCCGGCGAGGAAACGCGGAAGACGATGGCCTTGACGCTGTCATCCTCGATCGCGGCATAGAGCGCCTCGGCGAGGTCATCCGACAGGATCGAGGAACCGCCACCGAACGGGTCGGCACTGCCGCCGGTACCGGTCATGATGGCACCCTCGCCACCGACGATTGCGATCGCGCTCCGGCCCGAACCCTCCCGCGGGCCCCTGGACGAGGCGTAGTCGGCGAATTCCATGATCTCGGCCCCGCGGCCGGCCCGGCGCCGGGCCTCGGCCTCGGCCTCCTCGACCTGGCCGATCTTGTCGATCAGACGCCGTTGCAGCGCCTGGGCCGACGAATGGGGACCGGCCTCGATTGCGGCACGCAAGGCCGCCGGCGTCGTCTTGCGGTCCTGCGCCGCATGGGTGATGGCCGAGGTATAGATCGACGTCATCCAGGCCGTCATCGCCTCGCGATGGGCCGGGGTGAAGTCGCTCTGGGTGAATTCGTTGACCGCGTTCTTGTACTCGTAGCGCTGCTCGAACTCGGCGTTGACGCCGTATCGGTCGAGGGCGCGGCCGAGGAAGACGCTGTCGGCCGAAAAGCCCGCCAGCTGGAAACCGGCCGTGTTCTGCATCCACAATTCGGACGCCGAGGCCCCGATCATATAGCTGGAGACCGTGGCACCGACGGGCTGGAAGCCCTGGCTGTGGGCAAGCACGACCTTGCCCGAGGCGCGGAAGCGACGGATGGCCTGACGGATCTCGTCAGCGGCGGCGGGGGTGATTCCGGCTTCCGGCAGGCGGATCAGCAGGACCTTGACCCTGTCGTCCTCCCCGGCCTGGGCCAGGGTGTCGACGATCTGAAGGGTCGACAGGCCCGAACCGCCGAAAATCGCAAACGGGTTGTTGGGGGCCTGGTCGGTCACCCCACTGCGCAGGTCCAGTTCCAGCACCGTGTTTCGCGGGGCCGGCTCCTCGGACGACGCCGAACCGATCGCCACCGCGATGAAGAGGAACGGCACCACCACCAGGAAAAGGAACATCCCGGCAAACACACCGAGCATGGTCAGGAAAAACTGCTTCATGGCGAGGGGAGTCGTCCGGAGCACGGGCCGGGTCGTGGCCACAACGAACCATAGGGCGACAGTCCTCTCCGTCAAATGAACGTCGCGTAACACGCGACTGCGCGTCGCAGCATTCGATGCTGCATCGCAACGACCGCGATTGATGGGCCGCCCTGAAACCCCTATATGGGCGATCTGCGAGCGGGGGCCGAACGCCCCGCGTCACATCCGGACCGCACCTCCCATGCTGGTCACCCTGATGAAGGCCAAGCTGCACCGCGCAACGGTGACCCAGGCCGACCTCGACTATGAAGGCTCGATCGCCATCGATGCCGACCTGCTGGACGCCGCCGGCATCTTTCCGCACGAACAGGTCGATGTGCTGAACATCACCAATGGCGCGCGCTTCACCACCTATGCCATCGAGGCCCCGCGCGGATCGAAGGTCATCGGCGTCAACGGTGCCGCCGCCCGGCTGGTGCAGAAGAACGACAAGGTCATCGTCGTGACCTACGGCCAGATGCCCGAGGAAGAGGCCCGCCAGTGGTCCCCCACCGTGGTCCTGCTCGACGACGCCAACGCGATCAAACGCGCCGCTTGACGCCGGTGCCGTTCGGGACTCCCCTGCCAGCAGGGAGACCGTTCATGGCACGAATGCTTCAAGGCCTGCAGTGGCTGCTCTTCGCCCTCTATGCGGTGGCGGGTGCCGTCGCCCTGCTGATTGCCACCCCCGCCGGCCTGCGCCTGCTGGGCCAACCCGAAGGTATGCTGACCTTCCTGCCCGCCAAAATTCTCGGCCTGCCCTGGAGCCTGCCGCTGTGGTTGATGGACGACGGTCCGATCACGGCCCTGGCCGTGCTGGGCATCTGCTACGGAATGAACCTCGGCGTCGGCATGATGCTGGCGCGGCGTTCGCGGGGCTGAGCGGGTGGCTGGTGGCGGTTGGCTGGTGATTGGTGGCGGGTGATTGGTGATTGGTGGCTGGTGGCTGGTGATTGGTGATTGGTGGCTGGTGATTGGTGGCTGGTGGCTGGTGGCTGGTGGCTGGTGGCTGGTGGCTGGTGAAGAGCTGCAGGCGGCGATGACTAATGAACAAGGGCTGGCGTGATGGGCAGGTGAGCCCGCCCGTCACCAATCACCAATCACCAGCCACCAATCACCAATCACCAGCCACCCGGAGACCGCATCAGCGCCCCAGATCATACACGCCCGTGATGTCGATCCGCACCGTCAGCTGGCCCGCCGCGACCGGGGTCGAGCCGCCGGAATCCATGGCCATCTCCGCGCGGGCGAACATCATCGGCGGCTGGGGTGAATAGCCACCGCCCTCCGACAGCGAGCGGATGCCGGCCAGTTCCACGCCCAGGGCCTGGGCATACAGCGCCGCCTTGGCCTGCAGATTGCGCACGGCCATCAGACGAGCCTGGTTCTCGGCCGCCGACGGATCCTTCAGGCCGAAGCCGATGCCGTTGATCTGGTTGACGCCCGCGGCGACCACGGCATCCGCCGTCGTCCCGACCTTCGTCAGGT
>CANMXH010000189.1 GCA_947501315.1 Caulobacteraceae bacterium
GCGTGTGTCGTGTACGATGCGGCCGCCGACGACGGTGAGCAAGACCTTGCCCTGCAATCGCCGTCCGTCGAACGGCGAGTTCTTCGACTTGCTCTTCAGCGCATTCGCGTCGACCACAACCGGCGCGCCTACATCGAACAGGATCAGGTCCGCCGGCGCCCCGGCCGCCAGCACGCCCGCGTCCAGTCCCAGCAGGGTTGCCGGCCCCTGGGTCAGAGGGCGCAGGATGTCGAGCAGCGCCAGCCCGTCCTCGTGATGCAGGGTCAGGGCCGCCGGCAGCAGGGTCTCCAGCCCGACCGCGCCCGGCGTTGCCTCGGCGAAGGGTCGGCGCTTGTCCTCGGCCGGAGCCGGGGCATGGGCGCTGGTGATGGCGTCGATCAGGCCCTCACGCACAGCCTCGATCAGCGCCTGCCGGTCGCGCTCGGGTCGCAGCGGCGGGTCAAGGCGATAGAAGGTGCGGTAGTCGCCGATGTCGATCTCGTTGAAACACAGGTGGTTGATCGACACCGAGGCGGCGACCTCCAGCCCCCTGGCCCGGGCCCGCGCCAGCGTCTCAAGAGCGCCCTCGGTCGAGATCTGGTCGACGAGGAACCGCGCCCCGGTCTGTTCGACGAGCGCCAGATCGCGCTCCAGCTGGATGCGCTCGGCGATGGCGGGTGCCGAGGACAGTCCCAGCCGGGTGGCCAGCTCGCCCGAGGTCGCCACCGCGCCCTCGCTCAGCCAGGGATCGGCGGGGCGGCAGGAGATCAGGGCGTTGAAGGCGGCGGCGTAGGTCATCACCCGTTGCAGGGTGCGGGTGTTGGCGATGACCCGGTCCACGTCGGTGAAATACAGGGCGCCCGCCTCATCCATCAGGCCGAGCTCGGCCATGTGGACGCCGTCCCGCGCCTTCGTCGCCGCCCCCGCCGCGCGCACATTGACCAGCCCGAGGGCCGCGCCGCGTCGCAGGATGAACTCGATCATGGCCGGGTCGTCGATCGCCGGGTCTGTGTCGGGCTGGATGACGATGGTGGTCACACCGCCCGCCGCCGCCGACAGACTGGCCGACTTCAGCGTCTCCTTCGGCTCGGCGCCCGGCTCGCCGGTCTTGACCCGGATGTCGATCAGGCCGGGAGACAGGCACAGACCCCCGGCGTCGACGACCGTAACGCCAGCCGGAGCGACCGCGCCGCCGCCATGGATGACCTTGATGATCCGCCCGTCCTCGACCAGCACAGCGCCCGGACCGTCATAGTTCGAGGCCGGGTCAAGTAGCCGCGCGTTCAGGATGGCCAGGGTATTGGAAGGGGGCGCGTTCATGACGTCGCTCCATCCAGCCGCGCCGACAGGGCTGCCAGCACCGCCATCCGCGCCGCAACGCCCATCTCCACCTGGTCCTGGATCAGGGAAACGGTCAGATCATCGGCGACGTCGGAATCAATCTCGACGCCCCGGTTCATCGGCCCGGGGTGCATCACCTTCGCGCCCGGACTGGCCCAGGACAGCTTCTCGCGGTCCAGCCCCCAGAAGCGGAAATACTCGCGGGTCGAGGGCACCAGCGCGCCTTCCATCCGCTCCAGCTGCAGCCGCAGCATCATCACGACGTCGCAGCCCCTCAGGCCTTCGCGCATGTCGTGGAAGACCTCGCAGCCCCAGCGGTCGGCGTCACCGGGCACCAGGGTCGGCGGCCCGATCAGCCGCACCCGCGCCCCCATCATCGACAGCATCGAGACATTGGACCGCGCCACCCGGCTGTGGGCGATGTCGCCGCAGATGGCGACGGTCAGCCCGCCGACATCGCCGAATGCCCGGCGCAGGCTCAGCAGGTCCAGCAGGGCCTGGGTCGGATGCTCATGTCGCCCGTCCCCCGCATTGACCACGGCGCAACCGACCTTCTGCGACAGCAGGGCCGCGGCACCCGAGGCCCCATGGCGAATCACCAGCACGTCGGGCTTCATGGCGTTCAGCGTCGCCGCCGTGTCGATCAGGGTCTCGCCCTTGGCCGTGGACGAGGTGCGGGGGCTCAGCGCGGTCACATCGGCACCCAGCCGCTTGGCGGCGATCTCGAACGAGGCGCTGGTGCGGGTCGAGTTCTCGAAGAACAGGTTCATGACCGTGCGGCCGCGCATCAGGTCCAATGACTTCGACGACTGGCGATTGAAGTCGACGAAGGCGTCGGCCAGATCGAGCAACGGCGGCGTGGTCGCGGCGTTCAGATCGCCGGCAGACAGGAAATGGCTGCGCGGAAACGGCGCCAGCCGCTCGAGAATCAGTTCGGCGAGTGCGGCAGGCTGGCTCATCGAGGCCCGCCTATAGGGCCGTGCGCGACGGAACGGAAGCCGCCCATGTTCAGTTCCTGTTTTCAGATGTAGCCGAACACCGCCAGCAGGATCGGAATGGTCAGGGCACTGACCACTGTGGTCAGGGCGACGACCCCCGCCATCAGGGGCGCATCGCCGCCCATCTGCCGTGCCATGACATAGCTGGCTGCGGCACCGGGCGAGGCCCCGGCCAGCAGCGCCAGCCCCTGCGCCATCCGGTCCCCACCCAGCACCCCGGTCAGCCAGTACATCCCGACCGGCAGGATGATCAGCTTGATCACTGTCACAGTCAGCATCAGCAGGGGTCGCGACGCGGCATAGCGAAAACTCAGGCCGGCCCCGGCTGTAATCAGACCCAGGGCGATCGCGCCCGGCCCCATCAGGTCGAACACGCCCATCAGAAGATCCGGTTTCGGTATGCCGGTCAGATTGAGCGCTGCGCCGGTTCCGCATGCCCAGATGATCGGATTGCGCGCCAGTGACGACAGGGCCAGCCGCCAGCCTCCGCCCTGACCGGCGCCCCACTGCGCGAGCACCAGAACACAGACAACGTTCAGCGCCGGGGCCAGGACGCCGAAGGCTACGGCGGCAATCCCCAGTCCCCGCTCGCCGAACACCGCGCCCGCGACCGGCAGGAAGACGAAACCGTTCCAGCGGATCACGCCCTGGAAGACGCTGGTGAAGGCGGGGTCACTGATCCGCAGCATCGGCTTGGCCAGCACCGTCAGCAGGGCCACGGTCAGGGCCACCGCCACAGTCGCCATCGCCACGGGGCCTGCCGCACCCCCGGCAAAATCCGCGCGCCAGACCGCCGGGATCAGGAAAGTCGGATAGAAGACGAAATAGGTCAGCCGCTCGACCGCCCGCCAGCCGTCATCGTCCAGGAAGGTCCGCCATTTCAGCCCCCAGCCGAGGGCGATCATGGCGAAGACCGGGACAATGCCGGTGAGCAGGGCGGTCATGGCCTCAGCCGGTCCAGTGCGCCCTGCAGGATCCAGGCGGCAGCGGTGCGGTCGACCACATTGGCGCGGCGCTTGCGGTTCAGGTCCAGCTCCTCGATCAGGAACCGCTCGACCGCGCTGGTCGACAGCCGCTCATCCTGGAAGGCGCAGGGCACGGCACGGATGCGCTGCAGATTGCGCGCAAAGGCCCGGCACGACTGTGCCCGCGGCCCCTCGCTGCCGTCCATGTTCAATGGCAGGCCTATGACCAGCCCCGACGCCTTGCGCCCGTCCATCAGCTTCAGCACGGCGTTGGCGTCGTCGGTGAATTTCGTCTTGCGGACCAGCGACAGCGGGCTGGCTATCATCCGCGTTGTGTCGCTGACTGCCACGCCTATCGTCTTCTCACCCAGATCCAGCCCCAGCCACGGGGTGCCCGGCGGGGTCGAGGCGGCGAGGTCTTCGAGCGATAGAACTGTCACGCTGTGGCGGTAGGACTGGCGAGCCGCCCTGTCAAAGTGCAAGCCGGGGTAACGCCGATACGGGAATCATAAGATGAAACCTGTGACATTTCTCTTTGTCTTGCTCGGTTTGTCCGCCTGTGACCCCCAGGTCGAGAGCCGCAAGGCCGCCCTGCCTGTACAACAGGCCGCACCGGCCCCTTACGCCCCGCTGACCGCCACCGGTTCGGCCACTGTGACGGTCGCGCCCGCGCAGTAGCGTCAGAATCCTTGTGAAACCGGGGCTGGAACGCTAATCCCGCCCCTTCTGGTTTCGCCCAGCGTTCAATAATGTGGAGGGCCGCATGGCCATCGACGCCGCGACCGTGCGCCGTGTGGCGCACCTCGCCCGCATCAAGACCCCGGAAGACCGTCTGGAGCCGCTCGCCGCGGAGCTGAACGGCATCCTTGCCTGGATCGAACAGCTCAATGAAGTCGACGTCGCCGGCATCGAGCCCATGACCTCCAACGTCGCCCAACCGATGCGCCTGCGCGACGACGTCGTCACCGACGGCGACAAGATCGCTGACGTCCTGGGCAACGCCCCGCGCGCCGCCGACGGCTTCTTCGTCGTGCCCAAGGTGGTCGAATAGAATGTCCGACCTGACC
>CANMXH010000190.1 GCA_947501315.1 Caulobacteraceae bacterium
GAAGGCGAGAGATAGCGGAACGTCCCGTCCGGCGCATAGCAGGCAATGATGTCTGTCGCCGTCTCGCTCATCAGCCGGAACAGGGATTCGCTGCGTTCCAGCTGCTCCCTGGAGCGGACCACCTCGGTCACATCCTGGAACACACCGAAAAGGGCGACGGTCCGGCCCGCCTGATCCTGCTCGGTCGCCGCCTGGGTAACGACGAGACGTTCCCCGAGTGTGGGAGTCCGGAGCCGCAATTCGAGGTCATAGCCCTCACCGGTCGCGACGGCCCGCGACACGGCGTCTGCCAGCACCTTGGCATCGTCGGGATGATAGGATGCCAGAAGGGCTTCGCGGTTGGGCTCGATCTCCTGCGGTGCATAGCCGTGGATTCTGTAAACCTCGTCCGACCAGGCGACCTCGCCGGTCTCGACATCATAGCGCCAGTTGCCGACTCCGGACATCTGCTCTGCGAGGCGAAGAGGATTCAGCTCTTCTGCCTGGCCCCGCTGGGCGGCCGTCTGTTCGAACATTCTTCCGGCGATCGCCGCGATCTGGTCGAGCGTCGCCAATTCCGAGGCGACAGGGGTCGGCCTCGGTTTCGAATCCATGATGCCGACCGCACCCACCGGTTCACCCTTGCGGGTGCTCACCGTAGCGCCCGCAAAGAACCTCAGGAACGGCTCCCCCACGACCATCGGATGATCCTTCAGGACCGGATGAAGCGTCAGATCCTCAATAACCAGATGAGCGCCCGACCCCATCCCGACCAGAATGTTGCTGACACTGACGTCCCGCGGCAGGAGGCCTTCGCCCGGCGCGACCCCGGAACGAAACACCGCAAGCTCGTCCTGGATGAAGGAAACAAGGCCGAACGGAACCTCGAACTGGCTGCAGAGCAGGTCAGTCAGATGGTCGAACGGCGTATCGAGTTCCAGGCCGGGCTGCTGCTTCACCTTGACCACCTCGTGCAGTGTCCAGATGAAATTAAATCACAAGCAAACGAACTTTTGGTTAGCGGCCGGTCGGAATCACCCGCCTCGTTCCAGGTTCCACTCCGGTGCCTCGAAATCCAGCGCATCCTCGGGATCCTTCAGGGCCAGTTCCGACACGGTCTGGCCACGGACGGAAACGCCCGCCGCATGCACACTCTCGGGATCGCCCGAAATCAGCGGATGCCAGTCGGCCAGTCCCCGCCCCTCATGGATCCGCCGATAGCCGCATGACTTCGGCATCCACCCCAGCTGTTCGATATTCCACGGCGTCAGCTTGATACAGTCGGGCACCTGGGCACGCCGGTTGGCATAGTCGACACAGGTGCACCGATCGCTGTCGAACAGTTTGCAGTGCACCCGGGTGGGCACGACCTTGCCCGTATCCTCGTCCTCGAACCGCACCAGACAGCACAGGCCGCAGCCGTCGCACAGACTCTCCCACTCCTCGCGGGACATCTGTTCCAGACGCTTGGTTTGCCAGAAGGGCCGTTCCATCGGCGGCCTCTTACCCGGATCGGGCGGCCCTGTCGCCGCCCACGGCCCGAACACCCAGGGCGCACAGCCGGTGGCCACAGGACCCTGCACCGCCTATATGGCCGCCTTCAGCCGCGCAGCCTCCCCGCTGTGCCGCGTATCCAGGTTTCGCATGGCTCCCCGTCCTCCGCTCGTCGCCCTCAAGAACGTCCGTCTCCAGGACGGCCAGCGCCCGCTGTTCGACGGGGTCGACATCGCCGTGGAGCCACGCACCCGGGCCGCCCTCGTGGGCCGCAACGGGGCCGGCAAATCGACCCTGATGAAGATGGTCATGGGCCTGATCGAGCCCGACGCCGGCGACCGGTCAATGCAGGCCGGTACCCGCTTCGCCTATGTCGCCCAGGAGCCGGACATCACCGGCGAGACCCTGCTCGACTACGCCGCCTCCGGGGGCGCCGAGCGCTGGACCGCCGAGGCCTGGCTGGCCACCTTCGGCCTCGATCCTGAAAAGGCCGCCGTCAACCTGTCCGGTGGCGAGAACCGCCGTGCCGCCCTGGCCAAGGCCTTCGCCGAAGAGCCCGACCTGCTGCTGCTCGACGAGCCGACCAACCACCTCGACATCCTGGCCATCGAACTGCTGGAGGAAGAGCTCCTCCAGGCCCGGTTCTCGGTGCTGGTCGTCAGCCACGACCGCGCCTTCCTCAACCGCGTCACCCAGTCCTGCCACTGGCTGGAGGGCCGCCGCGTCCGCACCCTGAACAAGGGCTTCGCCGCCTTCGACGAATGGGCCGGCAAGGTCCTGGAGGAGGAGGCCGAGTCCCTGCGTCGCCTGAACAAGGCCATCGAGCGCGAGACCTACACCTTCTACCGCTCCATCACCGCCCAGCGCACCCGCAACGAGGGCCGCGCCCGCGCCCTCAACGCCATGCGCGAGGACCGCGCCGAACGGGTCAAGGACATCCCGCGCGAGCTCAACCTCGGCGTCGATTCCGGCGGCCTGTCGGGCAAGCTGGTGGCCGAGCTCAAGGGCGTGACCAAGGGCTTCGGCGACCGCACCGTCATCAAGCCGTTCAGCACCCGCGTCATCCGCGGCGACCGGCTGGCCATCGTGGGCCCCAACGGCGCGGGCAAGACCACCCTGGTCAAGATCCTGCTCGGCCAGCTCAAGCCGGACGAGGGCTCGGTCCGCCTCGGGGCCAATCTGGAGCCCGTCTATCTCGACCAGTCGCGCGAGGGCCTGCGCAGCGACATGACCCTGTGGGACGCCCTGACCCCCGGCGGCGGCGACAGCGTGCTGGTGCGCGGCGTCTCCAAACACGTCGCCGCCTATGCCAAGGACTTCCTGTTCCAGGAAGGCCAACTCCGCCAGCCGATCTCAACCCTGTCGGGCGGCGAGCGCAACCGCCTGCTGCTCGCCCGCGCCCTGGCCAAGCCGGCCAATATGCTGGTCCTCGACGAACCGACCAACGACCTCGACATGGACACGCTCGACAAGCTGGAAGAGCTGCTCGAGACCTATGACGGCACCCTGATCCTGGTCAGCCACGACCGCGACTTCGTCGACCGTCTGGCCACCTCGACCATCGCCATGAACGGCCGCGGCGACATCGTCGAAACCCCCGGCGGCTGGACCGACTTCATCCGCCAGAACCCGGGTTTCCTCCAGCCCGGCGCCAACCCCCGCCCGCAGGACAAGGATGCCGCCCAGCGCGCGGCGGCGGCCGACGAGGCGCGTCGGGTCGAGAAGGCGGAGCCTTCTGACCGCGCCGCAACAAAGAAGCCCGGCAAACTGACCTTCAAGGACGCCCACCGTCTGAAGGAGCTCGAGGGCCTCCTCGCCTCCCTCCCCGACGACATCGCCCGCCACGACGCGACCCTGTCCGACCCCGACCTCTACACCCGTGACCGCAAGGCCTTCGACCGCGCCACAGCCAACGCTGACCGCGCGCGGTCGCTGCTGGCGGCGGCTGAGGAAGAATGGCTGGAGCTGGAGGCGAAACGGGAAGCCCTGGCCAGCGGCTGACCGCCCGACGGCCCTGGAATCACGCCTTTCGAACGAATTTCCGGGCTGAAACGCGCGCCTGTGCAGAAGTCACAAGACCTTCACATGTCGAAGAAAATTCGAAGATCGACACAGGGCTATGCCCGCCTAGCACGATTTATCCCCAAGACCGCCCACAGACGGTCGTTCCGGACCGCTTGCCACATCTGCGGATCGGAGCGAGCTTGATCAGGCCGAGGGACACGGCGGCGCGGAAACCCGGGGAGACCCGGGGATCAAGGCGGACCGGCCCGGCTCTCTGATCGAACGCACCGGGGGGTTTCGACCCCGACGGACGGGAGACAGGATCAAGGCCCAAGGGAACCTTCAAAGGCTTCGGCCGGAGAAGACCGGAGGGAACCGGATCGGGATCGATGGACGGCGCGGGGCTCGACCTCGTGGAACGCCGGAGACCAGGAGCGCGACAGGATACAGCTGACCATCACCGGGGTTCGCCTCGCTGATGCCGAAGCCAGGGCCCTGAACCTCAATGGCCAGGTCCAACCCGGACTTGGCGAGGGGACGAGGAAAACCGGTTCGCCGGGGATCTTCGTCCCCTCGCTCAATTTCGGGCTGCCCTATGCTCGCGACGCGGTCGCTCGCGGCTTGAGCGCGGTCCATCGTCATCCCCCGACTTGATCGGGGGATCGCCGCGCGGCGGCTTGCTGCTTGAGCGCAGTCGTCTCCTCCCCCTCCTGGGGGAGGTGGCACGGCGCGGCTTCGCGCCGTGACGGAGGGGGCAGGGCCGCACCGTCCTTCCACCGCCCCCTTCCCCTTAGCCCGCCTGAGCCGTAAAACCCGGCCATGA
>CANMXH010000191.1 GCA_947501315.1 Caulobacteraceae bacterium
TCAGGAAAAATACTATTTCCGGCCGGGCGATACCGGCTTCAAGGTCTGGAACACCCGCCACGGCCGCATCGGCGTCGGCATCTGCTGGGCCCAGTGGTACCCCGAAACCGCGCGGGCGATGATGCTGCAGGGGGCCGAGGTGCTGATGTATCCGACCGCCATCGGCTCGGAGCCGCACGACAAGGAGCTGGACACCGCCGAACCCTGGCGGCGCGCCATGCAGGGCCACGCCGTCTCGAACGTGGTTCCGGTCGTCGGCGCCAACCGCATCGGCCATGAACAGGTCAATGAGGCCGGGCAGGTCTTCTACGGCTCGTCCTTCATCGCCGACCATCGCGGCGATCTGGTGGAAAGCTTTGGCCGGGAGGAGGAGGGGGCGCTGGTGCACACCTTCGACCTCGACTTCATCGACCGCCACCGCGCCGCCTGGGGCTTCTTCCGCGACCGGCGGACCGATCTGTACGGCGCGCTGGTCAGCCCTCGTCCAGCCTGACTGCCCCCGGTGCCAGCGCCCGGCGTTCTGCTGCGCAGCCGGGATTGGTCAGGCCCTCGGCGCGTGCGGCGACAATTTCCGCTCGCGCCGCGTCCAGATCGACGAGGAAGTCGGGTGCCTCCGTCGCGCTGACATAGACGCGTCTGCCGACCCGATGACCGTCCTCGACGTCCGTCGACCAGTTCATGCGGCAGATGGAACGGCTGCGACCGATGTCGCGGCCACGTTCCTTCAGGGCTTCGGCCTGATCGGGGGCGAGCGCTGCGAACATCTCGCCAAAGACGGCCCCCGCGACGGCCCCGGCCGCCGGCCAGGATAGACTTTCGCGGGTGGTGGCGTCAGCCCTCTGGCAGGTCTCCAGGCCGGGATGGACGGCCATGGGCCTCGGGCGCGGGTGAAGCTCGCCCAGACGCCGGGTCACGGCCTCCGAATCCGCGAGCAGGCGCGTCATCAGCCGGGTCAGGGCCGGACGCGGCCTCCCCGCCAGCCGCGTGCCCAGAATGCAGTCGAAATGCTGGCCGGCCTCTGGCGGGCGCAGTTCGGCCTGGGCGGTGGCCAGCCACCAGCGGTCCTTGCCCTCGACCGCCGGCTGGAGATCGCCCGGCCAGAAGGAGGGGGCAGGCGGCGGTGCCCTGACCCCGGCGACGACAGCATCGAGGGCCTCGGTTTCGAGATAGCCGCCCAATGGCGTGGGCGAACCGACCGGGACGCTGGCCGTGGCGCACCCGCTCAGAAGGAGGCAGGCGGCCAGGGCGGCGGCCGGCTTCACCGGCCGTTGGTCCAGTCCAGCTGAACGCTGGTCGGGCCGCCCTCGACCGGAGCTGCAACGACGTGCAGCAGCTTGCCGCTCCCGTCCCCCGCGGCGGCCCCATAAGCGCGGGCCTCGCCGGTGTTCATGGCCATGACGGAGGCCAGTCCGGCTGCCTCGGCGCGCTGGCGGTAGAAGGCGACGACGGCGTCCGGGGTCGCCTCGGTGGTGAAGCTCAGGATACCGCCCGGCCCGTCCGGGCCACGGGCGACGGTGACCGGCCCTTGGGCGGTGCCGCCCGGATAGACGACCGCGAAGGCCGGGGCGTCCGGGGCCGCCGGAGTCGCAACGGCGGCGGGCGATTCAGCCGGCGCGGCGGCGGCCGGGGGCGCGGCCTCCGGAGCGGTCTCCGCAGCGGCCTTCGCAGCGGCCGGCGCGGCTTCCCCGGCGGGCGGGCTGCAGCCGGCCGAGGCCATGGCCGCCACCAGTGCGGTCGCCGCGAGCGTGCGCTTCATCCCGTATCGTTCCTGAAATGACTGTCGTTGAGAGGCCGCACCGTGGCCCAAGCATGCGGCGGCGGCAAGGCAGGTTCGCGCCTTCGCCAAGGCACGGATGACGCAGGCCTCATCGGGTCCGCGGTGTCGGCCGCCGAACGGTCGAGGGCGGCCCGCCGATGGGGCAGGCCGCCTTCTTCAACGGTTGCGGGGCTGTCCCGTCACTTGCCGAACAGCTTGTTCCAGCGGCGCTTCTCGCGGTTCTTCCAGGTTCCGCGGTGATAGGCGTCGGAGCCGATCAGCGGCACCACCGTGGTGGCCTCGGCGAAGACCATCTGCTCATGCGTGGTCTGGACCTTGCCCCAGGAGGCGGCCTCCTTCAGCGTCGAGGACGAACAGGCCCCGTCGCGCACGTCGGCGACCGTGATCTGGACCGCATAGCGGTGCATCTCGGCCTCGACGCCCAGGATTTCGGCGCAGACGACCGTGTCCTGGGCAAAATTCTTGGGCACGCCGCCGCCGACCATGAACAGGCCGGTCACGCCCGCCGCGATCTTGACGTCGGTCAGTTCGCGGAAATCCGCCACGGCGTCGATCATCAGATAGGGCTTGCCCTCGGCCATCCGCTCCTTCTGGTGCTTGACCAGGCCGAAACCGGCCGAGGAATCGACGAAGGCCGGGCAGAAGATGGGCACGCCCTCCTCATAGGCGGTCTGGATCAGCGAGCCGGGCTTCTTCGCATTGCCCTCGCTCAGCCATTTGCCCATCTCCCAGATGAACTCGCGCGAGGAATAGCCGCGCGGCTCCAGCTGGTTGCAGATCTCCAGGATGGTGTGATCGCAGGCCTGGAGCTCTTCCTCGTCGATATAGGTGTCGTAGATCCGGTCGATGTAGTTGTCGCGCAAGACGTTGTCGTCAACCTCGCCGGCGGCCTGGTAGTGTTTGAAGCCCAGAGCCTCGAAGAAATCCATGTCGACGATGGAGGCCCCGGTGGCGACCACGGCGTCGATCATGCCGAATTTCACCATGTCGCGGTACACATGCATGCAGCCGCCGGCCGAGGTCGAACCGGCCAGGATCAGCCAGGGCGAGCACGAACTGTCTTCCAGGGCCATGTTGAAGATGTCGGCGGCCCGGGCCGTGTCGCGGCTCGAGAACGACATCTTGCGCATGCTGTCGATGATCGGGCGGGCGTCGAAGGAGGTGATGTCGACGTGCTCCACCGTGTTCTGGAGCAGCTGGGCCTTCTGGTTGGTCTGAACGGGAGCGTTCATTGCAAGGGTTTCCCTTTGGTTTGAGCGCCCGTCGTCAAAAGAAACAGCGGCCCGGACGGAGCGACGGGCCGCTGCTGATTACAGTGCGAAAGCGACGGTTTAGCGCCGCTGCTTCTTCCGCTGACCGGCCTTGCCCTTGGGGCGTGACAGGCGAACCACCTTGCGGGCCTGCTCTTCCGCCGAGGTGCGAACCGTCGGGATGGAGCGGGGGGCCAGGCCGTAGAGCGAGGCCATCGGGGCATCCTCGACGCCGGCGATGTCGTGTTCGCCATAGCCGTTGAAGCCGGTCGACATGGCCACGCCATAGGCACCCAGCATGCCGATCTCGATGAAGTCGCCTTCCTGCATATCGGCCGGCAGCCAGAAGGGTCCCGGCATGTGGTCGATGGAGTCGCAGGTCGGGCCGTAGAAGCGGAACGGCTTGAGGTCGCCGGAAGCCGCACCGTCCCGGACCAGTTTGGTCGGGAAGGGCCAACGCGAGTGGGTGGCGTCGAACAGGGAACCGTAGGAGCCGTCGTTCAAATACAGGGCGTCGCCCTTGCGCAGATCGACCCGGCACAGCACCGACGAGGCCTCGGCAACGAGGGCCCGGCCGGGCTCGCACCACAGCTCGGTCGTTTCCGACACCGGCATCTCGTTGAAGCCGCGATGAATGGCGTCGGCATATTCCTGCATGTCCGGCGGGACCATGCCCGGATAGACCGACGGGAAGCCGCCGCCGACATCGACGATGTCCACAAACACGCCCGCGCGCGATATGGCACGGCCGACCTGGGCCATGGCGGCCTCATAGGCGGACGGGCGCATGCATTGCGAACCGACGTGGAAACAGACGCCCATCAGCCCGTCCTTGACCGCCTGGCGCGTGGCCAGCAGCAGGGAGGGGGCCTGGTCCAGCGTGACGCCGAACTTGCCCGATAGCGAATAGGCCGCGCCGTCCGCCGACACCGCCATACGGACCAGCAGATTCAGGTCCCTGGCGTTGCCGGTGGCATCGATGATCTTGGCCAGCTCGTCATGGCTGTCGAGCGAGAAGGTGCGGACGCCGTAGTCGAAATAGGCCCTGGTGATCGCGCCGCGGCTCTTGACCGGGTGCATGAAGGCCAGACGTGCATCGGCGCTGACCGAACGAACCAGTTCGATCTCTGCCAGTGAGGCGACGTCAAAGCCGGTGACTCCCGCCTCCACGAGGGTCTCGATGACCCACCGCGAGGGATTGGCCTTCACCGCATAGAAGACGTCGGCGTTCAGATTGTCCTGGAACCAGCGCGCCGCTACGGA
>CANMXH010000192.1 GCA_947501315.1 Caulobacteraceae bacterium
TTCGATCTTCCACCTCGTCGGCGACATGGTCGATCTGGTCCGGGCCCTGGGCCAGACCTCCTGCGTGGTGGTCGGCCACGACTGGGGGGCCTCGATCGCCTGGCACTGTGCCCTGATGCGACCGGACATGTTCCGGGCAGTGTTCGGCCTGTCCGTGCCGTTCCAGCCGCGTCGTCCCAAGGGGCCGCCGCTGGCCGCCATGGCGGCGATCTCGAAACGGCTGGGCCGGGGCGACCTCTACATCTGCCGCTTCCAGGCCGATGACGCCCATGAGGTCTTCGACGCCGACCCCGCCACGGCCCTGCGCAAGGCCTTCTATGGCTATGACGGTGTCACGCCGGACGACCGCCAGTCGAACGGCTTTGTGCCCGAGGGCCAGACCTTCATCTCTGTCGTGCCGGAAGACGCCACCCTGCCGCCCTGGATGAGCCCGGCCCGCTTTGCCGACTATGTCGACGCCTTTACCGCCGGTGGCTTCCAGGGTCCGATCGACTGGTACCGGAACATGGACCGCAACTGGTCGCTGACGGCCCATCTGCAGGACGCCCGCATCACCGTGCCGGCCGCCTTTGTGGTCGGCGAGCGCGATCCGGTTCGGCACTATTCCGGCCAGCACGAGGCCGGTCAGAAAGACTGGCTGACGGACCTGCGGATGCAGGTGGTGATCCCCGGTGCGGGGCACTGGATCCAGCAGGAACGGCCCGACGAGGTGAACCGGCTGCTGCTCGGCTTTCTGGAGGGGCTGTCCTGACCCCCTCACATTTCGATCTCAAGCCGGAAGTGTCGATCCCGGCACGACCGGCGGCGCAGGCTCAGGCGTCGACGGCACGTCGGGCAGGGGGATGAACTCCGCATCGTCCTCGACCGGCAGGGCCATGCGCCCGGCCTTCCAGTCGGCCTTGGCCGCATCAATCTTCGCCTGGGATGACGAGACAAAATTCCACCAGATGACGCGTGGTCCGACCGGCTCTCCGCCCATAACCATGACGGTCGAGGGTCGGATCGCCTTGATGGTCGGCTCGGCCGTTGGCTCCAGAACGATCATCTGCCCTTCGTGGAAGGTTCGGTCGCCGACCTCGATCTCGCCGCTGGCGACATAGAGCGCCCGCTCCGAATAGCCGTCGGAGCCGCCAAGGGCGCGCTTGCCGGCCGGCGGTGCCGTGCGGACGCCCTCAGCCAGTTCCCAGTGCACATAGAACAGCGGCGAGGCTGTCTTCACCCGGGCCGAGGCGCCATAGGCCTCACCCGCGACCAGTCGGGCGAACAGGCCGGCGTTCTCATAGGCCGGCAGGTCGGGTCCGGCGTAGTGATGAAAGGACGGCTCGCAGTCCTCGCTCTCGCCGGGCAGGGCGATCCAGGCCTGCATCCCGTGCATCGGGCCGCCCTCGGATCGCTTGGTGGGCGTGGTCCGCTCCGAATGGACGATGCCCTTGCCGGCGGTCATCCAGTTCACCTCGCCGGGGCGAATGGTCTGGGTTGCGCCGGTGTTGTCCCGATGGACGATCTCGCCCTCGAACAGATAGGTCAGGGTCGACAGGCCGATATGTGGGTGCGGGCGGACATTGATCGCCTCGGACCCCGGCGTGAACTCGGCCGGCCCCATCTGGTCGAGGAAGATGAAGGGCCCGACCATCCGGCGCGCGTGGAACGGCAGGATCCGTCCGACCTCAAAGCCCCCGAGATCCTTGCGACGGGCGTCGATCACCATTTCGATCATCTGATTTACCCTTGGTTCCGATGGTCTGGTTCGAGGTCAGGCGACGTGCGGCGTGATGATCCCCAGCGGCAGGGCCGTCACATTCTTTACCCCGCGGGTGACGATATGGCTCTCGCAGTCCGAGACGATGCCGAGGCTCAGCAGCTTGTGGCGCAGGAACTGGTCGAAGGCGTGCATGTCCGAGGTGATGATGCGCAGCACATAGTCCTCGCGGCCCGTGATCGTTGCGCACTGCACCACCTCCGGCCAGGCCGAGACGGCGGCCTCGAAGGCGTCGAGATTCTCGGTCGAGGGCAGGCTCAGCTTGACGATGGCATAGACCTCGAAATCCAGACCCAGCTTGGTCGCATCCAACAGCGTGACCCGCTTGCGAATGAAGCCGCTATCCTCCAGTCTCTTGATGCGCCGCCAGCATGGCGAGGCCGACAGGCCGACCCTGTCCGCGACCTCGGCCACCGACAGACCGGCGTCCTGTTGCAGGATGTCCAGAATGCGGGCGTCGACGGGATCCAGATGGTCAGCCAAGGCGTTTCTCCTGATCGAGGTATGGCGCAATAAAATACCGCAAAACCCGCCAAGGCAAGGTCAAAATCGAGCGAGCCTTGTCTGGCCCCACGTGCTAATTGCGCCAGAGGAAACGCGGTCGGATCAACCGGACGGAACGGAATGAAGAAGCCCAATACCCAGGCCCTGTCGTTGCGCGTGCCGGAGCCCTCTGGCCGGCCCGGCGACCCGACCGACTTCAGTCATCTGAAGCTCGATCCCGCCGGCGTGGTGGAACGCCCCGAGGTCTCGACCACACCGTTCGAGATGCGGGATCACGCCTTCCGGCTGGTCCGCGTGCTCGATGATGACGGCAAGGCCGTCGGCCCATGGAACCCGAAACTGGATCCCGAGACCCTGCGGCGGGGCCTCAGGGCCATGATCCTGACCCGCGCCTTCGACGACCGGATGCATCGCGCCCACCGTCAGGGCAAGACCAGCTTCTACATGAAATGCACGGGCGAGGAGGCCATCGCCGTCGCCCAGGGCATGATCCTGTCGCGCGAGGACATGGGCTTCCCCACCTATCGCCAGCAGGGCCTTCTGATCGCGCGCGGCTATCCGCTCGCGACCATGATGAACCAGATCTATTCCAACGCCTCGGATCCGATCAAAGGCCGCCAGCTGCCGATCATGTATTCGGCGAAGGACTACGGCTTCTTCACCATCAGCGGCAATCTGGGCACCCAGGTGCCGCAGGCGGTCGGCTGGGCCATGGCCAGCGCCTACAAGGGTGACGACAAGATCGCCATCACCTGGATCGGCGACGGCGCCACGGCCGAGGGCGACTTCCACAACGCCCTGACCTTTGCCAGCGTCTACCGCGCGCCGGTCATCCTCAACATCGTCAACAACCAGTGGGCCATCAGCTCCTTCCAGGGCATCGCCGGCGGGCTGGAGACCACCTTCGCCTCCAAGGCCATCGGCTATGGCCTGCCGGCCCTGCGCGTCGACGGCAATGACTTCCTCGCCGTCTGGGCCGCGACCCAGTGGGCGGAAGAACGGGCCCGCTCCAACCAGGGCGCGACGGTGATCGAGCTGTTCACCTACCGCGGCGCCCCCCACTCGACCTCCGACGACCCCAGCCGCTACCGCCCCGCTGACGAGCATGAGAAATGGCCGCTCGGCGACCCGGTCATGCGCCTGAAACAGCACCTGATCTCGCTCGGCGAATGGTCCGACGAGCAGCAGACCGCCGCCGAGGCCGACGCCGTCGAACAGGTCCGCGCCGCCGGCAAGGAGTCCGAGGCCATCGGCACCCTCGGCCAGTCGCGTCCCTCGGTGAAGACCATGTTCGAGGAGGTCTATGCGACCGAGGACTGGCGCATCACCGAACAGCGGCGCGAGGTGGGAGTCTGACCATGACCACGACCCCCATGAACATGATCCAGGCCCTGAACTCGGCCCTCGACATCAAGATGACCGAGGACCCCAATGTCCTCAGCTTCGGCGAGGACGCGGGCTATTTCGGCGGCGTCTTCCGCGTCACCGACCATCTGCAGAAAAAGCACGGCCTGACCCGCAGCTTCGATGCCCCGATCAGCGAATGCGGCATCGTCGCCGCCGCCATCGGCATGGGCGCCTATGGCCTGCGTCCCGTCGTCGAGATCCAGTTCGCCGACTACATCTATCCGGCCTATGACCAGATCGTCTCGGAAGCGGCCAAGCTGCGCTATCGCTCGGCCGGCCAGTTCACCAGCCCGATCACGGTGCGCAGCCCCTACGGCGGCGGCATCTTCGGCGGCCAGACGCACTCACAGAGCCCCGAGAGCCTGTTCACCCATATCGCCGGCCTCAAGGTCGTCATCCCGTCCAATCCCGTGGACGCCAAGGGCCTGCTGACCGCGGCTATCGAGGACGACGACCCGGTCATCTTCTTCGAGCCCAAACGCCTCTACAACGGCCCCTTCGACGGCTGGCACCAGAAGCCGGTCAGCCCCTGGAAGGCCCAGGAACTGGCCCAGGTCCCGACCGGCAAACATGTCGAGCCGATCGGCAA
>CANMXH010000193.1 GCA_947501315.1 Caulobacteraceae bacterium
CCGCCCAAGGCCTGGAATGAGCTGGATGTGCAACATCCCCAGGGGGCGCTGAAGGCCCTGCTGCTGCGCCATGACATCGCCCGCGACCAGGTCGCCGTCTGGGGCGCGGGTGCCGGGCCTGTGCCCTCGGCCCGCCGCCGCCTGATTGCCGAGGCCCTGACCCCGCCCGGGGCCACCGCCGACTGGCGCGACACCATCGATGCCATGGGCCGCGAGCCGGGCGACCCCGTCGCCGAGGGGCTGGAAGGCCTGACCCTGATCACGGCCCGCGCCGAGGAGGAGACCGCCGCGGTCGCGGCCGTGCTGATGCGCGAAGCCCTGGAGACGCCGGGCAAGACCACCGCCCTGGTCACCCCCGACCCGCTGTTCGCCCGCCGGGTCCAGGCCCGGCTGTCGCGCTGGGGGCTGGAGGCCGATTCCTCCGCCGGCGCGCCCCTGTCGATCACCCCCGTCGGCGTATTGCTGTCCCTGATGGCGGATCTGGTCGGTGAACCGTTCAGCGGCGCAACCCTTCTGGCGCTGCTCAAACATCCGCTGGTCCGGCTGGGTCTGGAGGCCCGCACCCTGGCCGACCAGGCCTCCGGGCTGGAGCTGCAGGGCCTGCGCGGGCCCCGCCCCGGTGACTGGACCGCCATCGCGCGCCAGCTCGACCGGTCCCGCGCGCCCCGGTTCGGCCACGCCCGCCCGCACGCCTGGCTGGCGGCGAACGATGCGGCCCAAGGCCTGTTGTCCCGGTTACGGGACGCACTGGAACCCTGGCTGGCGCTTTTCGCAACGGGGTCTGCGCCGGTCGACCGGGCCGCCACCGCCCTGGTGCAGGCCATGGAGCGGATGGCGTGTGACGAGACCGGTGCCACCGACGCGGGCTGGCGCGGGGCCGAGGGCGAGGCGGCGGCGCGGTTGCTGTCCGCCCTGATCACTGACGGGGCCGGCCTGGACCCCCTGTCCGGACCGGATTTCGCCCGGCTGATCTCCGGCCTGGTCGGGGCCGAAGTCGTTCGCACCGGCGGGGCCGCCCATCCGCGCCTGTTCATCCTCGGTGCCATCGAGGCGCGACTGGCGCGCGCCGACCGGATGATCCTCGCCGGGATGGAGGAGGGCGTCTGGCCGCGCGGGGCCCCGATCGATCCCTTCCTGTCGCGCCCCATGCGCAAGACCCTGGGCCTGCCCCCGCCCGAGCGGCGGATCGGCCTGTCCGCCCACGATTTCGCGCAGTCCGCCTGCGCACCCGAGGTCTTTCTGCTGCATACCGAGCGGCGCGGCGGCCAGCCCTCGGTCAAGTCACGCTGGCTGTGGCGGCTGGAGACCCTGGTCGGCGGGGCCGGTCGCGACCTGCCCGGTCGTCCCGACATCCTGGCCATGGCCCGCGCGCTCGACGCCGCCGACCCGCTGCCGCCGCCGACCCTGTTGCCCGCGTCACGCCCGGCCCCGACCCCGCCCGTGGCCCTGCGCCCGCGCCGGCTGTCGGTGACCCGTATCGAGGAATGGGTGCGCGACCCCTATGCCACCTATGCCCGCTTCATCCTCGGACTGGAGGCCCTCGCCCGACCCGACGAGCGCGTCGACGCCCGCCTGCGCGGCACCGCCATCCATGCGGCTCTGGAGCAGTTCGCCGAGGCCTGGCCGACCCTGGACCCCGCCACGGCCTCCGAAACCTTCGTCGGCCTCTACCTCGACCGGCTGCGTGACGGCGGCATGCCCGACGCCGGCCTGGCGCGCGAGAGCGTGCTGGCGCGCAATGTCGCCGCCTGGGCCGTCGGCTTCGAGGCCGGGAGACGGGCCGACGGGGCCGCCATCCTGATTGAACAGCGCGGCGTCATGGAGATCGACGCCCCGCGCGAGCCCTTCCGCCTCAGCGCCCGGGCCGACCGGCTGGAGTTGCACGACGGCCGGCTGACTGTGATGGATTTCAAGACCGGGAGCGCCCCGAGCTGGAAACAGGTCCGCACCGGCTTTTCGCCCCAGCTGTCCCTGACCGCGGCCATCGCCCGCGCGGGGGGGTTCCCCGGTCTCGGTAACCCGGAGCCCGGCCAGCTGCTCTATGTCACGGTTACGGGACGCCGTCCGCCGGCGACCGAGGTCGATCGGAGCGGCGATGCCCAAAGCCGGGACACCCAGCCGATCGCGGTCACGGTCGATGAGGCGCTGGAGGGGCTGAACCGGCTGATCGCCGCCTATGAACGGGCCGACAAGCCCTATGTCTCACGTCTGGCCCCCCCGTTCGCCCAGCGCGCCTTCTCGGACTACGACCATCTGGCCCGCGTGCGCGAATGGTCGGTGGCCGATGAGGCAGAGACGGAGGACGAATGACCCCGGTCGGCTCCATCTCCCCCCAGGCCCGCGCCGCTGATCCGGCGATCAACGCCTTCGTCATGGCCAATGCCGGGTCGGGCAAGACCACCACCCTGGTCGACCGCGTGGCCCGCCTGCTGCTCGACGGTTCGAAGCCGGACGCCATCCTCTGCCTGACCTTCACCAAGGCGGCCGCGGCGGAGATGCAGCGCCGTCTCTATCAGCGCCTCGGGGACTGGGCCGTGGCCACCGACGACGCCCTGCGCCGGGACCTCGGCAAGCTGGAGGCCCGCGCCCACGAAACCTATGGTCGCGACGGCCTGTCGCGCGCCCGCGCCCTGTTCGCCCGCGCCCTCGAAACGCCGGGCGGGTTGAAGATCCAGACCATCCACGCCTTCTGCGAACAGCTGTTGCGCCGCTTCCCCATCGAGGCCGGGGTGTCGCCCGGCTTCCGGGTCATCGACGACACCGAGGCCGCTGCGGTCTCGGCCATCGCCCGCGAGGCCCTGGCCCGCGCCTCGTTGAGCGGGGCATACCCGGCCCTGACCGACGCCTATGGGGCCATGAGCGAGACCCTGGCCCATGACGACTTCGAGACCATGTTCACGGTGTTCGAGGCCAGGCGGGCGGCCCTCGGAGCCTATGTCGAACACGCCGAAAGCGAGGGCGGACTGGCTGATTTCGTCGCCCGCTCGGTGGGCTTCGACGACGCGGCCGGGGCCGACGCCGAGACCATCGAGGCCGCAGCGCTGGATCCCGCCACGATCGATACCGACCGCTGGCTCCGCGCCGCCGCGACCCTCGGCCGCGCCAAGGCTGCCGGCGACAAGGCCCGTGCAGGTGCGATCCAGGCCTTCGTCGAGGCCGTCCGTTCGGGCGGCGGCGGCTTCGCCGACCTTGCCGGCATCTTCCTGACGCAGAAGGGCGCACCGGCCGCCTGGTGCGCGACGAGTGCGGCGGCCAGGGCGGAACCGGGGCTGACCGACTGGCTGGTCGATCAGCGAGACCGGGTGGCCGCGACAGCCGAGCGCCTGCGCGCCGCCCGGGTCGCGGCGGAGACCACCCACGCCCTGACCCTGGCCGGAACCTATGCCCGGGCCTATGGGGCCGCCAAGACGGCGACCGGAGCGCTCGATTTCGCCGATCTGATCGTGCGTGCCCGCACCCTGCTGACCGAGGGCGAGGGCCCCGGCGCGGCCTGGGTGCTGTTCAAGCTGGACGGGATCGACCATCTGCTGATCGACGAGGCCCAGGACACCTCGCCCGACCAGTGGGACATCGCCCGCGCCCTGACCGGCGAATTCTTCGTCGGGGCCGGGGCCCGCGAGGACGGCCGCGAGCGCACCGTCTTCGTCGTCGGCGATGAGAAACAGTCGATCTTCTCCTTCCAGGGCGCGGCCCCGGAACGGCTGCTGGCCGAGAGCCAGGGCTATCGCCGGATGGCGGACGGGGCCGGTCGATCGTTCGAGACGGTCGAACTGCTGCAATCCTGGCGCTCGACGCCCGAGGTGCTGGCCTTCGTCGACCAGGTCTTCGCCGTGCCCGACCATGCCCGGGCCCTCAGCCCGGGCCGGGGCGAGATCGGAGACCGGGTCGATGTTGTGGTGCGTCACACCGCCGGGCGCACCGACCGTCCCGGGACCGTGGACCTCTGGCCCGAGGAGAAGGACGACCCCGCTGACGAGCGTCGCGCCTGGGATGACCCGCTGGACACAGGAGCCGGTCACGGCGCGCGACGGCGGGTGGCCGAGCGGATCGTCGTCGAGGTCCGGGGCATCGTCGAAATGGGCCAAGGCGTCCACGCCAGGAATGCAGACGACCGGCAGGCCTGGAGGCCCGCCGACTGGGGCGATGTGCTGATCCTGGTCAAGAAGCGCGGCCCGATGTTCGAGGAAATCCTGCGCGCCCTGAAACGGTCAGGCATCCCGGTCGCCGGTGCCGACCGGTTGAA
>CANMXH010000194.1 GCA_947501315.1 Caulobacteraceae bacterium
AGGGCCTGCAAGGCCTCCGAGCGCTGGCTCTGGGTCAGTTCGCCGGACAGGCCGACGACCGAAAACCCGCGCTCGCGCAGGCTGGAGGTCAGATGCTTCACCCGCTCGCGGGTGTTGGCGAACACCAGGGCCCCGGGGGCCTCGAAATAGCGCAGCACATTGACGACCGCGAGCTCGACCTCGTTCGGCGCGACACGAATGGCCTTGTATTCGATGTCGGCGTGGGACGCGTTGCCGGCGACCGTATCGATCCTCAGGGCGTCGCGCTGATAGGTCTTGGCCAGCTGCACGATGTCGCGCGCCAGGGTGGCCGAGAACATCAGGGTGCGGCGCTCGGCCGGGGCGGTCTCGAGAATGAAGGTCAGATCCTCATGAAAGCCCATGTCGAGCATTTCGTCGGCTTCATCCAGGACGACCGCCTGCAGGGTCGTCAGGTCCAGCGAACCGCGCTCGAGATGGTCGCGCAGGCGACCGGGGGTGCCGACGACGATGTGGCAGCCGCGATTCAGCGCCTGTCGTTCGACCTTGGGGTCCATGCCGCCGACGCAGGAGACGATGCGCGCGCCGGTCTGGGCATAGAGCCACTGCAGTTCGTTGGAGACCTGCAATGCCAGTTCGCGGGTTGGGGCGATGACCAGGGCCACCGGCGCGCCGAACTCGGCGAATTTCTCGGCTTCGCCGAGCAGGGTCGGCGCAAGCGCCAGACCGAAGGCGACGGTCTTGCCGGATCCGGTCTGGGCGGAAACAAGCAGATCACGGCCCTGTTCTGCCTCCAGCACGGCGGATTGCACCGGCGTGGGCTCGGCATAGCCGCGCTCGGAAAGGGCGCGGTCGAGCGCAGGATGGCTGGCGGGGAAGGGCATGGGGCGGTCCAGTAGCACGATTCAGCGCGCGAATAGTCGGCGCGAAAGTCGGCGGACGCCGGCCCTATGCGGGGCAAAAGCGGCAAAATGGTGAAGGCGCTCCAATCCGGTCGCCAAGCCGTCGCCGAAGGATACGGTCCGCCCGATTTTCCATCGGATATCCGTCCGTTATCGTTCTGGAAACTCCCACGTGCGTTAATAATATCGAAATAGCGCCTGAAGGGCCATTATGTCTGATCGCGCTGTTCGCAGCCTGGAGTTTCTGGAGAAATCGGCCTCGACGGCCCGGGTGCTGAACCTGTTCCAGATCTACAAGCTCCACGGCCATACCAAGGCATGGCGCGAGCAGCCCCTGTTTGAGTCGCCCGGGCTGAACCAGGCCCTTGTGATCAAACACAGGCTGCGGCGCAACGAGACCGATCTGTTCAGGGGTTCGCGCCGGGTCGCGACCAAGATTATTGTGCCGATTGACGACCGCGATCTGAAGGCCGGCGGTCGCTACGTCTTTTTTGATCAGATCAACTACGCGGCCATTCTCAAGGAGGTATTCGGCATCACGCCCGAGCACCCCGACTTCCGGACACTCAAGCTTATCGACAAGCTCCCTTCGCTGGACCCCTTCCTGTTGCGGGAGCAGCTCAGCCGGGCCGGCATACATCCGGCACCCTGCTATTTCGCCATCAGTGAGGCGGACATGCAGAAAATGCTGACCTTCGTCCAGCGCGAGATCGAACCTCTTGTCCAGCTCAGCCTCGGTGACGCAACGGCCTCGCCCAGCAAAATTGCCCGTATGGCTGCCAAGATCCTCTCGAATGCGCCCGGTGACCGTATGGACGGTCTGGGCGCGGTCCTGAGGCTGAATCCGGAGCAGTATGAGGAAGGTATCTTCTGCTGGAAGGGCTTCCTCTATTTCAAGTGGACGCTCGGCAGCATGGCGGGGGATTACGCCGGTGTGATGACCAAGGTCGCCAGCATCAAGGCCGTCGGCCCAATGGACAGTGAAGCACGGGAATATCTGGCCCGTGGCCGCGGGGTCGTCCGCGAACAGGTCAATCGGGCCTGGGGGGAGACGCGGGAGACGATGAAGATCTATGACCAGGCCTATGAGGGCCTGACGAAGAACGGTGATCCTCTGATCTTCCGCGACTTTCTGCTCAAGGCCCCCTCGCTGTTCGCTCGCCTGGGCGATCAGCTTGGTGCCCTTCAGCATGTCATCAGCTTCTGGAATTTCCGCTTCGGCCCGAAGTCTCCTCCGCCGAGTGTCTCGGAGCTGATCGACATCTTCATGGATTTCGAAACGAGCCTGAAGGGCCGGAACGAAACCGGCTGACCGCGGCCCCGGGGGTCAGAGGAACCGGGTGCCATGAATGGTGGATGCGACAGGGATTGAACCTGTGACCCCCTCGGTGTGAACGTTAGGGTGGCTGATTTCCATGGGTTCCCCAGCATTCCCGTCGGCTACGATTATCGCCTGTTTATAGTCGACAATTGGCATATTGCGGTCGCGGGAGGATCTTGCAGCGTCCCACAGTTTCCATCCTTGTGGTATCTATACGGTATCGGGAGTCGGTCACTTCGGCCGTGTCAGCGATCCAGGATCACGCATGCAAAGTCGTAAGGCGCGCATCACCAAGCGCACGGTCGATGCGACGCCGGGGTGCTGTCAGTTTAATGCGAACTTGTCTCCACTGAGAGCGGCTTAAACCGCTGATGGGGATTATGTTTCGTGAAGCCGATCTCGTTCAAACGCCACCGATTTCCGGCTGACGTGATCCGCCACGCCTTGTGGCTGTTCTTCCGGTTCAGCCTCAGTTTTCGGGACGTCGAGGAGCTGCTCGCGCAGCGTGGGATTGAGGTCAGCTACGAGACGATCCGGTGCTGGACGATCAAGTTTGGACCTCTCATTGCAAGGCGATTGAAGCGCCGCCGGCCAGCGCCCTCGCCTCGCTGGCACCTGGACGAGATGATCTGCTGGATCGGCGGCAAGCGGATGTATCTGTGGCGCGCAGTCGACGATGAAGGAGAGGTTCTGGACCTCGTGGTCCAGCGCCGGCGGGACACAGAGGCGGCGTTGAGGCTTCTCCGACGGCTTTTGCATAACCAAACGATTGATCCGGAGACGATCACGACGGACGGTTTGGCGTCGTACGGAGCAGCTCTGGATCAGCTAGATCTGAGGCATCTGCACCGGCCGGGCCGGCTTCGGGAGAACAATCGGGCTGAGAACTCCCACCTCCCGATCCGACGACGAGAGCGACAGCAGAAGCGGTTCAAATCCCAAGCCTCAGCCCAGAGATTTCTCACCACCCACGCGGCGATCTACAACACGTTCAATATCCAGCGCCATCTGATCAGCAGACCCACACTTCGCCGCTTCCGCGCCGACTCGGCCTCTGCGTGGGCGGCCGCGGTTGCCTGATTGCGGGCAGGGTAGGGCGGCTTTCGACTTGGCGCGGTTAACCTGTCAGCACCCTGTCAGCACCCTGTCAGCACCCCGGGTAAGTCACACCAAGGCTTCGAACAAAACCAGGCCACCGACCGTTACGACCAGATATGCGATCAGCCACAGGCTTTGCCGATCGATCTTGCCCGGTACGGTGCTCCACCCATCGACAGAGGTGGGCGCGCCGCTTGCCTCGAACCGGGCGCGTTGACCCGGGATCGAATAGGGCGACCATTGATCCTGCCGCCCGGTCAGAAGGCGGCTGGCGACCCAGCCCACGATTATGGTTGCCCCCCCGCCGATCAAACAGAACCATGGCCAGGCGATGTCAGTGCGGGTGGCTACCGCCCAGATCACGACGAAGCCGGTGAAGACCCCGACCAGAAGACCACGCTCGGTCGTGTGCTTCGAGAAGAAGCCCAGGCCGTACATGCCGAGTTTGGCTCCCACGAAATAGCTGCCGATCTTGCTTAGTACCTCCAGGATCGAGCCGCTTGAGTTCGCATACAGGATGGCTGGAACGATAATGATCGCGCCCCAGAACAGGGTCATCCAGCGAGTAGCGGCCAGATAGTGGGCGTCCGAGGCGTCGGTCCGAAAATAGCGCTGGTAGAAATCCACTACGCTGGCGGTCGCCATGCTGTTGAAGGCCGAGCTGAGGGTGGACATCGACGCCGCCAGCACCGCCGCGGCAAGGATGCCGAGCAGGCCGGGGATGCCCGAGTCCAGTGCGAACTGCAGGATGATCTCATTGGTATTCTGGAACGGCCGCCCCTGATAGTAGCCCCAGGCCAGCACACCGATGAAGAAGAACAGGAAATAGATCGGGAAGGCGGCGTATCCCATCAGCAGATAGGATTTCTTGGCGTCGCCGATCGACTTGGCCCCGAGGGTCCGCTGCACCATCATTTGGTTGGC
>CANMXH010000195.1 GCA_947501315.1 Caulobacteraceae bacterium
CATCGTCGCCTTCCCGCAACTGATCGCCATCTTCGAAGACAATCCCGGCGTGCCGATGAACCGGGAGATCCGCGAGAAGCTGAAACGTTTCGACAAGCCCTTCCTGACGGTCTGGGGCGGGAAGGACATGGTGACCCCCGGCGGCGACAGGCGCCTTCAGCGTGAAATCCCCGGAACGGCCGGGCAGGCGCATGTTCACCTGCCCGAGGCCGGCCATTTCCTGCAGGAGGACGCACCGGTCGAGGCGGTACAGGCGATACTGTCATTCATGGGACGCTGAGGGAGGCCAGGACGCCTCGCAGAGGACCCGCGTCGGGCGTCACGCCCTTTGTGCTGCCAAAAGCCAGGCCGGCATCACGGTCTCAATGTTGAGCTGACCTTCCAGACCGGCGGCCCTGTGCACCGAGATCGCCCGCCATTCTGCCGAGGTGCTCATGGCCGTCAGGGCGGCACGGTCGGGATACTGGGCGAGGGCGACCTCGTCCCACAGCCTGTCCACCTCGCCGATCGCCAGCCAGGTGACGTCCCCGACGAACAGGACCCGGCCGCCGTAGGCGGTGATCATCTGACCGACCGAGGCCCCGTAAAGGGCATAGGCCTCGCGTCCGGTCAGGTCAGAGGGACGTCCATCCGCATAGACGGCGCGGTCACGGAATTTGAGCAGATTCACCATGACGATCGGCCCTGGGGGTCCGGGCTCGAACATTCCCTGCTTTTGGGCTTCGGAAACCGGGTAAAGCGCGTTTCTGACCTGGATGACGGGACTGGCGTTCATTGGCGGCACCTCTGTTGTTTCGTCACACAGAATGTCATATTCCTTGCGCCAGACAAGATCATGACCGGAGCCTCATCTTGAACGACCTCACCCAGATACAGGTGCGCCGGAATGACCTGCACTCTGCGCGTATCGTGAGTCAGCCCCTGCCGGCCCCGGCCGTCGGCGAAGTGCTGGTGTCCGTCGACCGGTTCGCCTTGACGGCCAACAACATCACCTACGCCGTGACCGGCGACTTCATCGGCTACTGGGGCTTCTTTCCAGTGGACGCTGACTGGGGCATCGTTCCGGTCTGGGGTTACGGGACAGTGGTCGCCTCCAACAGCCCCGACATTCCCGTGGGCGAGCGTCTTTACGGCTTCTTCCCCATGGCGTCCCATGTCGTGCTGCAGCCCGGCAAGGTGACAGCCGGTGCCTTCATGGATTTCGCCGAACATCGCCGCCCCTTGCCGGGCGTCTACAATCAATATGTCCGGACCGCCGCCGACGCCCCAGAGATCGCCGCCATGGGTGACGAGCGATGCCTGCTGTTCCCCCTGTTCGCCACCTCCTACATTCTGTCCGACTATATGGAAGACAACGCCAATTTCGGCGCAACCCGCGTGCTGATCGGCAGCGCCTCGTCCAAGACCGCCTTCGGCCTCGCCCATCTGCTCGCCAGGGCACCGGACCGGACCCTCGAGATCATCGGACTGACGTCGCCGGGCAATGTCGCGTTCACAACCGGCCTTGGCCTGTATGACCGGGTCATCACCTACGATCAGATCGGTGCCCTCGAGACCGGCATACCGACCGCCTTGGTAGACATGTCCGGGTCCGGTGCCGTGATCCAGGCCGTCGACGACCATCTGGGCAAGGACGTGGTCCTCAGCTCCATCGTGGGCGCTACACACTGGGACGCCAAGCGGCACAAGGGCGAGACGCAGGGAGCCCGTCCGACCTTCTTCTTCGCGCCCGCACAGTTCGCCAAGCGCGAGCAGGACTGGGGCCCCGGGGTGGTGATGCAGCGCGCCCTCGAGGCCAGCGCGCGTGTCGCGGCCGACGCCAGATCGATGCTCACCGTACAGCACAGCCATGGGGCAGAGTCCGTGCGCGACGCCTATGTGGAAATGTTGAACGGCCGAACCCCACCCGGCATCGGGGTCATGCTGAGCGTCGCCTGAAACATGGCCGGTGGCGGCTCCGAAGGGGGCCGCCTGTCTCAGAGGCTGTCGGTTATGATGGCCGGCGCAGGGAAGGCGGCGCTGAGGCCACCGCAGACGTTCAGGGCCTGACCGTTGATGTAGCGGGACTCGTCACTGGCCAGGAACAGGGCGGCATCAGCCATGTCCTCGGCCGCGCCGATCCGGCGCATGGGGTTGATATCCGCGAGCGGATTGGATCCAACCGCTGCCTCGAGAAAGTCGAACGAGGGCTTGGTCATCGGCGTCGCAGTGCCGGCCGGGCATAGCGCGTTCACGCGGACACCCTTCCTGCCCAGCGACTGGGCCGTGTTCTGGACCAGGCTGATAACGCCGGCCTTGGAGGCGCTGTAGTCAATCGGACCGGAGTTGGCCCGCTGGCCCGCAATGCTCGCCGTGACGATGATCGCGCCGGACCGCCGGGCGATCAACCGCGGCGCACCGTGCTTGATGAGCAGCATCGGCCCCACAAGATTGATGCGGATCGTCTCCATGAAATTGGCGACATCGGTGCCCTGGACAGGCACCATCCAGCCCCCGACGCCGGCATTGGCGACCAGCACATCCAGCCCGCCGAAGCGCTCCGCGGCAGCCGCGACGAAGGCCTCCACCGAGGGCTCCTCAGCCACATCGGCGCGATGGAAGACGACACGGTCCGAACCCGGCCCGAAGCCATCGAGGGCCGCATCAAGCCGGCGCTGGGAGCGGTCGACGCCGAATACCTGAGCGCCTTCCGCCACGAACCGGCGGGCCATCGCCAGACCGATGCCGCCTGCGGCCCCCGTGATGAGCGCGACCTTGCCCTCAAGTCGTCCAATGCCCATCATCTTCTCCCTTCGCGATATTTATGGCATAGTTAGTGCCAATATATAGACGGCTGCAACCCCCTGCTCACGGAACGCCTCATGACCCGACCGACCCAGATCCGCCTCGCCCAGCGCCCCGTTGGATCGGTCGACGCATCGACCTGGGCGACGACTCACGACGCCGGCCGCGACCCGGAGGCCGGAGAGATCCGGCTGAAAGTGACCCACATCTCACTCGACCCCGCCATGCGGGGTTGGATCAACGCCGGTCGCAGCTATGTTCCGCCTGTCGGGATCGGAGAGGTCATGCGGGCGATCGGCGTCGGCGAGGTCACGGCGACGGCCTCCGACCGTTTCAAGGTCGGGGAGATCGTGATGGGCCTGACGGGCGTCCAGACCGAAGCCACCGTTGCCGCCAAGGATTTCAACAAGATCGAGCCGTCACTGGCACCGCCGTCGACCTTCCTCGGCGGCCTCGGCATGCCGGGCATGACGGCCTATTTCGGCCTGCTGGAAGTGGGCAAGCCCGAGGCCGGGCAGACTGTGGTTGTCTCCGCTGCGGCCGGGGCGGTCGGGGCCGTCGTGGGACAGATTGCGAAGATCAAGGGCTGCCGGGTCGTCGGCCTTGCCGGGGGGGCGGACAAGTGCCGCTACGTGGTCGAGGAACTGGGCTTCGACGCCTGCATCGACTATCGCTCGGGCTCTTTGCACGAACAGCTGAAGGCCGCCTGTCCGGACCGGATCGACATCTATTTTGACAATGTCGGCGGAGAAATTCTGGACGTCTGTCTGGGGCTTCTGGCCCAGAAGGCCCGGGTCGTGATTTGCGGTGCCATCAGCCAGTACAATGCCGCCGAGGGCATGACAGGACCGGCCAACTACATGAGCCTGCTGGTCAACCGGGCGCGGATGGAGGGCTTTGTCGTATTCGACTACCAGAAGCAGTTCCTGGGCGCGATCATGGAGATGGCGGGCTGGATGATGTCCGGTCAGATCAAGTTCAGGGAGCATGTGGTCGACGGCATCGAAAGTTTCCCTGAAGCCTTCGACATGCTGTTCGCCGGCACCAATTTCGGCAAGCTGGTCATCAAGGTATAGTCCGGATCAACTGGCGTCGGGAGCGGCGGCCGTGCCCGGCCCCGCGCCCCGTGCAGGGAGCGGACCCCGTGCTCAACTCCAGCCCGGCCAAAGCCGTATCGGTTGAGAACAAGCCGTTTTTCTCTCCCGCCTGGGCTGTGAACCGGGCCACCGTTTGAATGTGGATCCAGATCCGGGTTTGGGTGCGATCGCATCCAGACCGGTTTCGACCTAGAGCCCGTCCCGCCCGGTCTTCCGGTCACCATAGACCGCGAGCAGCCAGGCGATCACGATGATGGGGAGCAGGACCATGTTGAAGGTCTCGCCCGGCACCTCCACCGGAAGAGGTCTCCAGAATCCCAGGTTCGCGAC
>CANMXH010000196.1 GCA_947501315.1 Caulobacteraceae bacterium
ATCCTCGTCGCCGAAGGGACCGAGGCCGTGAAGGTCAATACGCCGATCGCCCGTCTGAAGGACGAGGGCGGGGCTGTGGCCAAAGCCCCCTCGAACCCTGCTCCGCAGGCTTCGGTCCCCCCGGCGGGGGGACAATCACCCGCGCCGTCTCCCCCCACGGGGGGGAGTACCCGCGAAGCGGGGGAGGGAGTGCCTGCCGCAGCTCCGGCCAAATCTGACGGAGCCCGCGTCTTCGCCTCTCCCCTGGCCCGTCGTCTGGCGGCCCGGGGCAATATCGACCTGTCTGCCGTCAAGGGCACCGGCCCTCACGGCCGGATCGTCAAACGCGACCTCGAAGGGGTCCCGACGGGTTCGACGAAATCCGCTGCCGCATCGACCGCTCCGGCCCCTGCCGGCGAGCCCCGCAAGGTCCAGTCGCTGGCCCAGATGGGCATTCCGGACGGCAGCTATGACCTCGTCCCGCTGGACGGCATGCGCAAGGCCATCGCGCGGCGTCTGACAGACAGCTTCCGCGACGTGCCTCATTTCCCGCTGACGATCGACTGTCGCATCGACGGCCTGCTGGCTGCTCGCGCCCGGGTCAACGCCCTGCTCGAGAAGGACGGGGTCAAGGTCTCGGTGAATGACTTCATCATCAAGGCCAGCGCCATGGCCCTGAAGGCCGTGCCCGAGGCCAATGCCAGCTATTCGCCCGAGGGCATCGCCCTGCACCATCACGCCGATGTGGCCATGGCGGTGGCGATCGACGGCGGCCTGATCACCCCGATCATCCGCAAGGCCGAAACCAAAACACTCTCGCAGATCGCGACCGAGTCCAAGGACCTGGCCAAACGCGCGCGCGACCGCAAGCTGAAGCCTGAAGAGTTCCAGGGCGGCACCTTCTCGGTCTCCAACCTCGGCATGTTCAGCATCAAGGCCTTCGCCTCGATCATCAACGAGCCGCAGGGCGCGATCATGAGCGTTGGCGCGGGCGAGCAACGGCCCGTCGTGGTCAATGGCCAACTGGCCGTCGCCACGGTGATGACGGTCACCCTGACCTGCGACCACCGCGTTGTCGATGGTGCGATCGGTGCGAAATTCCTTCAGGTCTTCAAGGCGATGATCGAAGATCCTGTGACGATGCTGGCCTGATCGGAGACCCGCTGTGACCTCGGTCTACGACTTCAGCGCCACGGCCATTGACGGTTCCGAGACGGCGCTGGAGCAGTATCGCGGCCAGGCGCTTCTGATCGTCAACACGGCGTCGAAATGCGGCTTCACCGGCCAGTATGCCGGACTTGAAGCGCTGCATCGTCAGTATACGGACAAACCGTTTCAGGTTCTGGGCTTCCCCTGCAACCAGTTCGGGTCCCAGGAGCCGGGCAAGGCGGCCGAGATCGCCAGCTTCTGCTCCATGACCTATGGCGTCGCATTTCCGATGTTCGACAAGGTCGAGGTCAACGGCCCTGGCCGTCATCCCCTCTACGCCTGGCTGACCAGCCAGAAGAAGGGGCTTCTCGGCACCCGTGACATCAAGTGGAACTTCACCAAATTCCTGACCGACCGTGAGGGACGCGTCGTCGCGCGTTACGGCCCGCAGGTCGAACCCGAGGCCATCAGGGCCGATATCGAGAAGCTGATCTGACATGCCCACCCCTTCTCAATCTGCAGAATTCGACCTTATCGTCATCGGTTCCGGCCCGGGCGGCTATGTCGCCGCCATCCGTGCCAGCCAGCTGGGCCTGAAGGTCGCCATCGTCGAGCGTGAGAACCTCGGCGGCATCTGCCTGAACTGGGGCTGTATACCGACCAAGGCCCTGCTGAAGTCCGGCGAGAAATACGAAAGCCTGTCGCATCTGAAGGACTACGGCCTCTCGGCGGACAAGGTCGGCTTCGACTTCGCCGCCATCATCGCCCGCTCGCGTGCCGTGGCGAAACAGCTGAACTCCGGCGTCGGCTATCTGATGAAGAAGAACAAGGTCGAGGTCATCGAGGGCTCGGCGAAGCTGGAGAAGGGTGCCGCTGCGCCGAAGGTCGTCATCGCCCTCAAGGCCGGCGGCTCGCGCATGGTCGAGGCCAGGGCGGTCATGCTGGCCGTCGGGGCCCGCGCCAGGGCCATTCCGCAGATCGGTCTGGAGGCCGACGGCGACCGGATCTGGGCCTATCGCGAGGCCATGGCCCCGAAGGCCATGCCCGGCTCCATCATCGTCATCGGTTCGGGTGCCATCGGCATCGAGTTCGGCAGCTTCTACCGCGCCCTCGGGGCCGAGGTGACCGTGGTCGAGGCTCTCGATCGCATCATGCCGGTCGAGGACGAGGAGGTGTCCAGGGCGGCGCAGAAGTCCTTCGAGAAGCGAGGCATGAAATTCCGCACGGGCTGCAAGGTCACGAAGGTGGCCAAGGGCGGCAAGGGCGTGCAGGTGGCCATCGAGGCCGGCGGCAAGGCCGAGGTACTTGAGGCCGAGGTCTGTATCTCGGCGGTTGGCATCACCGCCAACACCGACGGCATCGGTCTGGAGGCGCTGGGCGTCAATATGGACCGCGGCCACATCACCATCGACGGCCACTGCCAGACCAATGTGAAGGGTCTCTATGCCATCGGCGACTGCGCCGGCGCGCCCTGGCTGGCGCACAAGGCCAGCCATGAAGGCATCCACGCCGCCGAACATATCGCCGGCTTCAAGACCCCGAACGTCCACTCGCCCATCGCCGGCTGCACCTATGCCCAGCCGCAGGTCGCCTCGGTCGGGATCACGGAGCAGGGGGCTCGCGAGGCGAAGCTGGACGTCAAGATCGGCCGTTTCCCCTTCAAGGTGAACGGCAAGGCGATCGCCTCGGGCGATACGGACGGCTTTGTGAAGGTGATCTTCGATGCGAAGACCGGGGCCCTGATCGGGGCCCATATGATCGGGGCCGAGGTCACCGAGATGATCCAGGGCTATGTGACCGCCATCGCCATGGAAGCGACGGAAGAGGACATCCACGGCATCGTCTATCCCCACCCGACCATGTCCGAGGCCATGCATGAAGCCGCGCTGGACGCGTACGGGCGGGTGATCCACATCTAGGCAGGCCTCAGCCCGTCAGAACGTCCGCGCTCATCCGCTCCAGCAGGGCCCCGCCCTGACGGACGGCGGCCATCCGGCCCCCGGCCCCGACCAGCACATTGGCGGCATAGACCTCGTACAGGGTGATCTTGCCTTCGAGCCAGACCGGGTCGCCCTGGCCGCCGTCCAGCTGTTCGCGGGCATGGATCGCGCCGAGCGCCAGCATCCAGCCGCCGGTGACATCGCCGACCAGTTTCAGATAGGCGTCCGCAGCGGTCAGCACATCGGCCGCGCCATCCGACGCGCTCTTGCGGGCGAGAATCCAGTCGGTTGCCGCCTCGACGGCCACGACCCCCTCGGCGAAGGCGTCGAGCGGCTGGCCTGAATAGAGGCGCGGCAGGGCGGCCAGGGTGACCTTCATGTCGGCGATCAGATCATGGGCCGACTGGCCCCCGTCCTGGGACAGCTTGCGGCCGACAAGGTCCATGGCCTGGATGCCGTTGGTGCCTTCATAGATCGGGGCGATGCGGGCGTCGCGATAGTGCTGGGCCGCGCCGGTCTCCTCGATGAAGCCCATGCCGCCGTGAATCTGGATGCCCTGCGAGGCGATGTCGCAGCCGACATCGGTCGACCAGGCCTTGGCAATCGGGGTGAACAGGTCCTCGCGGCCCTTCCAGCGTCGGCGATCCTCTGCGGTCGCGGCGTGTTTCGCGAGGTCAGCGGCGACGCCGGTCGACAGGCAGATGGCGCGGGCGGCGGCGATCCTGGCCTTCATCACCGCCAGCATGCGGCGGACGTCAGGATGGTCGACGATCGGGGCGTTGGCCTCGCCGGTCCAGGCCGAACGGCCCTGCCGCCGGTCACGGGCATAGGCGAGGGCGTGCTGATAGGCCCGCTCGGCGATGCCGACGCCCTGGACCCCGACGGCGAGGCGGGCGGCGTTCATCATGATGAACATGTGGGCCAGGCCCTGATTGGGCTGACCGACCAGTTCGGCCGTCGCGCCCTCGAAGGCCATGACGCAGGTCGGCGAGGCATGGATACCGAGCTTGTGCTCGACGCCTACGGGGCGGAAGCCGTTGCGCTCGCCCAGCGTTCCGTCGGCCATGACGTGGAATTTCGAGGCCAGGAACAGGCTGATCCCCTTGGGTCCCGGGGGGGCGTCGGGCAGG
>CANMXH010000197.1 GCA_947501315.1 Caulobacteraceae bacterium
CAAAGATTGATGGCAAAAAATACTAGTGATTTTTAACCGCCCGTTTGCTTATTCGGGGCGTCGATCGTGCCCGGTAGATTGAATGTGCGGCGGTTTGACGCAGCCGTTTCGCTTGGCTTGGTGTGTAGAAAAGTTGCACCAAGGGTGCATTAAAAAAGTTGCTTAATGCATCGGTCCCGATAAGCGCGACGCGTTCCTGAAGCACGGAAGGCATGGTTAGTGCGCCCGGGCGTTTACTGCGCTAAGTAATTGAGAATGATATTATGTATTTTCCAGATGAAAATGATCTAATCAAAATCAATGCCGATTGATATAACAGTCCAGATCGATCGAAATTTCGAAAAGATTTTCAATATAGGAATTCTTTCGAAAAAATTTCGGATTATCAGGTATGTATGGGAAAATCCGGGCTGCGATATTCAAGATGCGCGGGCGGAAAGCGGTCTTTCTATTCGCGGTTTCCAGATAAAGCTCAAGGAATTGATTGATGGTGGTTTCTTGGCCCTGGAAGAAAACACGTCTGATGGTCGACGAAAACAGATGACCGTCGGGCCTCGTGGGCACGATGCTTTGGAATATCTTCGGTCCCTTATGCTCGATGACAGTCCCGCTACAACCAAATTGCGGGTGCTTGCGGACTAACGGCGAAGTTTACAAGCACTGTCGGGCGAACCCCCAAAGGGGCGCTGGTTCGGCTTCAACTCATCAGCGGACCCATCGGTCGCTGCTCAAGCTGCGATTGGGGGTCACTCTTTGACAGTCGGGCCCGCACCCCCGCCTCGACCGCGCGCCGCTCTCGCCACATGCCGGCAAATCCCGTGGCGAGGGCGGCAGCGGCCAGACCCGGCATGACGCTGCAGCAGGTCAAGACGACTTCGAACGCGCACCTCCGGCTCGCCCGACCGCAGCCTGCAAGGTCACGCTACTTCCAGATCGGGGTTCCGTCGCCCGGCAGGCCCAGACCGTCCCACATCGCCGACACCCGATCCACCACCGCCTCATCCATGCGGATTTCCTCGCCCCATTCCCGCTTCGTCTCGGGCGGCCATTTGTCCGTCGCGTCGAGGCCGATCTTGGAGCCGAGGCCGCTCTCGGGGCTGGCGAAGTCGAGATAGTCGATCGGGGTGTTCTCGATCAGGGTGATGTCGCGGGCCGGATCCATCTTGGTCGAGATGGCCCACATGACCTGTTTCCAGTCGCGGGCGTCGATGTCGTCGTCCACGACGATGACCCATTTGGTGTACATGAACTGGCGCAGATAGCTCCAGACGCCCAGCATCACCCGCTTGGCATGGCCGGGGTAGGCCTTCTTCATCGACACGACGGCGATGCGGTAGCTGCAGCCCTCGGGCGGGAGCCAGAAGTCGGTGATCTCGGGGAACTGGGCCCGCAGCAGGGGGATGAAGACCTCGTTCAGCGCCTCGCCCAGCACCGAGGGCTCGTCCGGCGGACGGCCGGTGAATGTGGTCAGATAGATGGGGTCTTTCCGCATGGTGACGGCGGTCACCTGGAAGACCGGGAAGGTCTCGACCGAATTATAATAGCCGGTGTGGTCACCGTAGGGGCCCTCGGGCGCGTGTTCGTCGAACAGGACGTGGCCTTCCAGCACGATCTCGGCATGGGCGGGCACCATCAGGGGCACGGTCTTGCAGGGAACCAGCTCGGCCTTGGCCCCGCGCAGCAGGCCGGCGAACTGGTATTCCGAAAGGGTGTCCGGCACCGGCGTCACGGCGGCGAGGATGGTGCCGGGGTCGGCCCCGAGCACAATGGCGCAGGGCAGGGGGCCCTTCTTCCCCGCCTTCTTGTGGCGGGCATAGTGCTGGGCTCCGCCGCGGTGGGCCAGCCAGCGCATGATGGCCCTGTCCTTGCCCAGCACCTGCATGCGGTAGATGCCGAGGTTGAAGTCGTCCTCGCGGTCTTCGGACGGTCCCTTGGTGACGACCAGACCCCAGGTGATCAGGGGCGCGGGCTCGCCGGGCCAGCAGCCCTGGACGGGCAGGGCGGTCAGGTCGATCCGGTCGCCCTTGAGCACCACCTCCTGCACCGGGGCCGACTTCACCACCTTGGGCCGCATGGACATGACGGTCTTGGCGAGGGGCAGCATCTCCATGGCATCCGACAGGCCGCGCGGCGGGGTCGGGTTGCGCAGGAAGGCCAGCAACTCGCCGACCTCGCGCAGTTCGGCGGCGGTGGTGCGGGTCTTCTTCTCCATGGTCACGCCCATGGCGACGCGCTTCACCGTGCCGAACAGATTGGCCAGGCAGGGGATGGGGCTGATCGTGCCGTCCGGCATGACGGGCTTTTCGAACAGCACCGCCGGGCCGCCGTTGCGCAGCAGCCGGGTCTGGATCTCGGTCATCTCGAGATGGGTCGAGACGGGCTCTGAGACGCGAACCAGTTCGCCCTCGGCCTCCAGCATGGCCATGAAGTCGCGCAGGGATTTGTAGGCCAAGGAACCGCTCCGGTGGAGGGGGTGGATTAGGCGGATGCGGGCGTCCTGTCACGCCATGGCGGGTGCGGCCTTTTCAGTCAGGCCGGGTATCCGACACCAGCGCCCACAACCGCAGTGGCAGGGCACGGGTCGCGGTGCGTCAGGCCCATTCGTCATCCCATTTGAAGGCGGGATCAATCCAGTCGCCGAGGCGGCCGTCCGGGCGGGCGAGGGCGTGGATGCGGTCCATCTCTTCGGGCGAGAGCGTGAAGTCGAAGATGTCGAAATTCTCCTCCGCCCTATGGACCCTGCTGGTACGCGGAATGGCGATGACGTTCTGCTGGATCAGCCAGCGCAGGGTCACCTGGCCCGGGGTCTTGCCATGGGGCTTGCCGATTTCGATCAGGGTGGGGTCGTCGGCGACCGCCCCCTGGGCCAGGGGCGACCATGCCGTGATCGAGGAGCCCAGTTCGTTGGCGGCGGCCCGGAGCTTCGAGAGCTTGAGGTAAGGGTGGTATTCGACCTGGTTGGTGATCAGTCTCGCCGGCGACAAGGCCTGCGCTTCGTGGAACCCGGCCGAGGGGAAGTTGGACAGGCCGATGGTGCGGGTCAGGCCGAGGTCCTTCGCCTCGTTCAGGGCCCCGAGGGTTTCGGCGAAGGTCGGCGCACGCTTCGGCCAGTGCAGCAGCAGCAGGTCCGGGGTGAAGCCGAGGCTGGCCGCGGACTCCCGCGCCTGTGCCAGCAGGCCCTCGCGGTCGAAATGGGCGACCCAGATCTTGGTGGTCAGCCAGATGTCGTCGCGGGCGACATGGCCGGCGGCGATGGCGTCGCGGATGCCGTCCCCGACCGCCGCCTCATTGCGGTAGATCCAGGCCGTGTCGATGTGGCGATAGCCGATGCGCAGGGCCTCGGCGACCATGGTCCGGGCGACCTCGGGCGTCAGGTTCCAGGTGCCGAAGCCGAGCAGGGGAATGGCGTGGCCGTCGACGGTGATGGCGGGCTGGTCGGTCATGGGAGGCTCCGGCCCCAAAGTGGCGGGGTAGTCGTCTAACTGGGCACAGGGGCGTGGGGTTCAACCAGCCAGTCGAACATCTCGTCCCACAGAGGCTCCAGTCCCTTGCGGAAGGCCCCCTCGTGGCCGATGCGGGCGACGCCGTAGTCAGCGGGGCTGCGGACCACGACCTCGCGCGGGGCGTTGGGATAGACCTGCAGCAGGATGGGCGAGGTCACCGGGGTGGCGATCGGGTCGTCGGTGAAGACCCATGAGCGGATCGGCGCGGTCACGTCCCCGAAATGATGCGGCTTCAGCCGGTCCTTCAGTTCATCGAGGAAATAGGGCTCTTTCAGGCACCAGCGGCGCCAGGTCTTCCAGACCCCGGCCGGCAGGTCGGTTCCGCCCCACAGGCCGCCGCCCTTGATATAGCCGCGCCGCATCAGGCTGAGCGGGCCGAAGCCGAGCCAGAAGAACAGGGCCAGCGGGATGTAGGACCGGTGGTGCCGGCCCCACCAGCCGCTGCCGACCGAGACGAAGGCGTGGCGGGCGATGCGGTCGTGGTTGGGCATGAAGCCGAGGAAATGGCCGCCGACGCTGTGGCCGACATGGAGGACCGGCAGGCCGGGTGCCGCCGCGATCAGGGCGTCGAGCGCGGCGGGCATGTCCAGCCGGCCCCAGTCGGGATAGTCCATCTGCATGGCCGCCAGATCGTCGGGCCGCGAGCCGGCGATGCCGCGGAAATCATAGGTCAGGACCGCCGCGCCGCGTGA
>CANMXH010000198.1 GCA_947501315.1 Caulobacteraceae bacterium
CGGGCTGCGATCACGGCAGCGCTGCGGGACGAGGTTGAGCGGGGTGGTCTGGCGGGCTTGCGCTGGGGCGAGCGGGTATCCGGACTGAGGGCCCGGCTGGCTTTCGTGGCCGGGCTCGAGGACGGCTGGCCGGATGTGTCTGATGAGGCGCTGAATGCGACGCGCGAGAGCTGGCTGTGGCCGCTTCTGGAGACGGTCCAGGGCCTGGAAAAGATCGACGACGCGGCGCTGGAGGCCGGTCTGCAGTCGCTGATCCCGTGGGACCGGCAGCGGGCGCTGGACACGCTCGCCCCGCCACGGCTGGCGACGCCACTGGGGTCGGCGGCGATTGACTATGCCGCCGAGGGCGGACCGCGGGTCGATATAAGGGTGCAGGAGCTGTTCGGGACGACCCTCCATCCGACCGTCGGCGGCGGGCGGGTGCCCCTGACCCTTGCCCTTCTGTCTCCGGCCCGCCGGCCGGTGCAGGTGACGAAGGATCTGCCCGGGTTCTGGGCCGGCAGCTGGGCGGCGGTGCGCAGCGAGATGCGGGGCCGCTACCCCCGGCATCCCTGGCCGGAGGACCCGACGAAGGCTGAGGCGACCAGCCGTGCCAAGCCGCGCGGGACCTAGCCGGGCCAGCGCCGCTTGCCTTTTGCGCCCAAGCCGCCTAGAAGCCCGGCCACTTCACACGCAGGCGTGGCGCTGACGGGGAGAAATCCCGTCTGCTCCGTTCCGAGGGCCAACCGGTCTTTACAGCGCCTGCGGCGGATCAATCGGATAAAGGACTACACCATGGCTCTGCCAGAATTCTCCATGCGTTCGCTGCTCGAAGCCGGCGCGCATTTCGGCCACCAGACGCACCGGTGGAACCCGAAGATGGAGCGCTACATCTTCGGATCGCGCTCGAACATCCACATCATCGACCTGTCCCAGTCGATCCCGCTGCTGCACCAGGCCCTGGTCGCCGTGCGCGATGTCGCCGCCAAGGGCGGTCGCGTCCTGTTCGTCGGCACCAAGCGCCAGGCCTCGGATCCTGTGGCTGAAGCCGCCAAGCGCTGCGCCCAGTACTATATGAACAACCGCTGGCTCGGCGGCACCCTGACCAACTGGCGCACCGTGTCGGGCTCGATCGCCCGCCTGCGCGAGCTGGAAAGCCTGCTGGACGGCGGCGGCGACGGCCGGGTCAAGAAGGAACTGCTGAACCTGCAGCGCGAGCGCGACAAGCTCGAACTGTCGCTGGGCGGCATCAAGGACATGGGTTCGATCCCGGACATCATCTTCGTGATCGACACCAACAAGGAAGCGATCGCGATCCTGGAAGCCCGCAAGCTGAACATCCCGATCATCGCCATCCTCGACACCAACTCGGACCCGGACGGCATCACCTATCCGATCCCCGGCAATGATGACGCCGCCCGCGCCATCCAGACCTATTGCGACCTGATCGCCGACGCCGTCCTCGACGGCCTGGCCGCCGGCCAGTCGGCCGCCGGCGTCGATCTGGGGGCTGCGGTCAACCCGGACGAGCCGATGCTGCGCGAAGCCAAGGCGCCGAAGGCGGCCAAGGTTGAGGCCGAGGTCGCTCCCGCCGAGGCTGAAGCCGTCGCCGAGGAAATGATCGCCGCCGCCGAACCGGCCGCCGAAGAGGCTGCCGAAACCGAGGAAGCTGCGGTCTAAAACCGAACCGCTTCCCGACGGCGAAACTGACATACGGCCGGGCTAGATCAGCCCGGCCGTTCCCGCATAAGCATATCCAAGGAGACTACCCATGGCCGAGATCACCGCCGCCCTCGTGATGGAACTGCGCGCCAAGTCCGGCGTCGGCATGATGGACTGCAAGAAGGCGCTCCAGGAAACCGACGGCGACATCAATGCCGCGATCGACTGGCTGCGCGCCAAGGGCCTGTCCAAGGCCGCCAAGAAGGCTGACCGCGTCGCCGCTGAAGGCCTCGTCGCCGTTGCCTCGAAGGAAGTCGGAGCCGGTGAAGTCGGTGCCGCCATCGAGTTCAACGCCGAGACCGACTTCGTGGCCCGCAACGACCTTTTCCAGAACGCCGCCAAGTCGTTCGCCCAGCTGGGCCTTGAGCACGCCACGCTCGAGGATCTGCACGGCGCCGCGCTGGAAAGCGGCACGACGGTCCAGGACGAGGTCACCAACCTGATCGCCACGGTGGGTGAGAACATGCAACTGCGCCGCGCTGCCCGCCTGTCGGTCGATGAAGGCGTCGTGGCCTCCTACGTCCACAATGCGGTGTCGCCGGGCCTCGGTCGTATCGGCGTGCTGGTCGCCCTGCACGGCGGCGGCGACAAGGCTGCCCTGCGCGAACTTGGCCGCAAGATCGCCATGCACGTGGCCGCCACGGCCCCGCTGTCGCTGAACACGGACGATCTGGACCCGGCCGCCATCGAGAAGGAACGTCAGGTCCTGACCGAGAAGGCCAAGGAAGAAGGCAAGCCGGAGGCCATGATCGCCAAGATCGTGGAAGGCCAGATCAACAAGTTCCAGAAGGACGTGGTGCTGATCAAACAGCCCTTCGTCATGAACCCCGACGTGACCATCGAACAGCTGGTTGCTGATACGGGCAAGGAACTGGGTGCCCCCGGCCTGCACCTGGCCGGTTTTGTCCGTCTGGCGCTGGGTGAAGGCGTCGAGAAGGTCGAGGGACCGGACTTCGCGTCGGAAGTCGCCGCGATGACGGCCGGCCAGTAGGTCGCAGGTTCTACCGCTGAAGATGGGGCCGGCGGGAAACCGCCGGCCCCTTTTTCGTTCGGGCCTTCGCACAGGCCTGTCCGGTTGCGCCAAGGCCGGCGACCTTGCCCGTTTCAGCAATTTGCCGGTGCCGGCCTGGACGCGACAATCACGACGCCTTCTCTGCGCGCCTGACACCCGCTACAGCTTGCGGCATGATCGGCAAACTCAACCACGTCGGCGTTGCAACGCCGTCCATCGAGGCCAGCGTCGCGATGTATCGCGACCTGCTCGGTGCGACGAAGGCACATGCGCCGTTCGACCTGCCGGCGCAGGGGGTGAGGGTCTGTTTCATCGACCTGCCGAACGCCCAGATCGAACTGATCGAGCCGCTGGGCGACGATAGCCCGATCCATGGATTTCTGGCGAAGAACCCAAGGGGTGGCCAGCATCATGTCTGTTTCGAGGTCGAGGACATCCTTGTCGCCCGCGACGCCCTGCGGGCGAAGGGGGCGACCATCCTCGGGACGGGCGAGCCGCGCATCGGGGCGCATGGGACGCCGATCATCTTCGTCCATCCGAAGGATATGGGTGGCGTTCTGGTCGAACTGATGGAAACGCCGAAACAGGGAGCGCACTGAATGCCGATCGGTATCGTCACCATGCTGGGTGTCTACATCATCTGCTGGTGGACCGTGCTTTTCACGGTCCTGCCCCTCGGGTCCTCGCGTGAGGTGCACGAGCCCCCGACCGACGGGTCGCAGTGGGGCGCACCGGAGAAGCCGGACCTGAAGCGTAAATTCATCACCACGACCTGGGTTTCGGCCCTGCTCTGGCTGCTGGTGATGGCGCTGGTCTATATCGGCTGGATGCCGCTGCCGGACCTGGCACCGCCGGTTCCATGACGCCATGACGGACAGGCTGCTTCTGCTCAATCCAGGCTGGACCGACGATCAGGGCGGGCCCTGGTACTGTCCGCCCGGCGCGATCGTGGAGGGGGTTCTGGCCTTCCATCCCTTTCTGCGCGACCGGCTGGAGATCACCTATCTGGACCACCCCCGGCCGCGCCCGCCGGTGATCGAACTGGTCGGTGAGCATCACCAGAGCTGCCCGATCCTGGTGCTGGATGAGACCTTCGACTGGCCCGAGGCGCAGACCAGCGAGGCGACAGGCCGGCGCTTCCTTCAGGATGAGGCGATCATCCCCTATCTGGCGGCGCGTTACGGGATTGCGCGACCGCATCCGTAGGAGTGGTTAGTGGTTAGTGGTTAGTGATTGCGGCTGCTCTGACGGCGGAAGAGCGACACGGACCGCGCTCCCGCGCAGGCGGCGGACAGCCACTAACCGCTAACCACTCGCCACTCGGCCTAGCTTTCGCCCCGATGACCCGGCTAAAGCTCGTGCTCCAAGCCTCCCACGCCGGATACTGCCCATGCGCCTGTCGCGCTATTTCCTGCCCACGCTCAAAGAGGCGCCCTCGGACGCCCAGATTGTTTCGCA
>CANMXH010000199.1 GCA_947501315.1 Caulobacteraceae bacterium
AGGAACTCCGGGCTCTCTTCCGCGCCGACATAGCAGTCCAGCACCGTACCGCCGGGGGTCGAGCCGTTCGGAATCGGCCAGTGAATCGGCGACAGGGCGGCGGCCTCCCGGTCGTCAAGGTCGAGCGCCGTGTTGAGCGAGGTCGGGATGAGGGGAGCCAGGTCAAAGACGCCGCTGATGGCGACGGCGGCTGATGCGCGGCCCTCGCTCAGCATACAGGCGGCCATGTGTCCGCCGGCAGAGTGGCCGAAGACGACGGGGCGGGTGCCGGTGCGTTCGCGGACCGCGTCCACGGCGACCCGGACCTGGCGCAGTATGGTGCCGAGGCGGACGGCGGGGCAGAGATCGTAGGAGGGAATCGCGAGACTGACACCGTGGGCCAGCAGCGCCGGGGCGAGACCGGAGAACCAGCTCTTGTCCAGCGCCTGCCAGTAGCCGCCGTGCAGGAAGACGGCGATGGGGGCACCCGGCGCGGCCTCGAACAGGTCCATGACCTCGCGCGCACTGTTGCCGTAGGCGATTTCCAGCGGCGGATGCGCTGCGCGGGCTGCCTCGGCCGTCTCGCGCCAGCGCTGCATCACGGCCGGGTGGTCGGGCACGAGGGCGCGATTGTTGTATTGGGTTTCGAGGTTCAAGGGCTTCGCTTGAGGCTTGAGGCTAGGAAATTCGGAAGGGGCTCGCGTCGGTGGTGGCTGGTTCGCCGGCGAACTAAGCCCTAAGACTTAAGCCCTACGACCCCGAACCGGAGCCGCCGCCATGATGACCGCCATCTTCGTCTTCATCAAATGCGAGCTGGGCCACGCCAACGATGTGGCGGCCGATATGGTGGACAATGTCGAATACGTCTCGGAGGTCTATTCGACCTCGGGCCAGTATGACCTTCTGGCCAAATTCCAGCTGCCCAGGGACATGGATATCGGGACCTTCGTCACGAAGTCCGTGCAGACCCGGGCCAACATCCGCGACACCTTCACGGTCATCACCTTCTCGCCGTTCCTGCCGGGCGGGAGCTGACGCTGCGTCACCGCGGAATCGCTGCTAATGTTTCGGCACGGAGGATGACATGACCGAACTTGAGACCTTCCGCGCGGAGACCCGCGCCTGGCTTGAGGCCAACTGTCCGGCGGAATGCCGCGGGCCGGTGGAGAACGAGGAGGACCGGGTCTGGGGCGGGCGCAACGCCGTCTATCCGACGCCCGCGCACAAGGTCTGGCTGGACCGGATGGGCGCCAAGGGTTGGACCGCGCCGGAATGGCCGACCGAATACGGCGGTGGGGGCCTGAGCCGCGAACAGGCCAAGGTGCTGCATTCCGAAATGCGCCGCATCGACGCCCAGCCGCCCCTGGCCAGCTTCGGCGTCTGGATGCTCGGCCCGGCCCTGCTGGCCTTCGGCACCGAGGCACAGAAGAAGCATTTTCTGCCTGAAATCGTGCGCGGCGAAATCCGCTGGTGCCAGGGCTATTCCGAGCCGGGCGCGGGGTCCGATCTGGCGGGGCTCCAGACCCGGGCGGAGGATCGCGGCGACCACTGGATCGTCAACGGCCAGAAGGTCTGGACCTCCTATGCCGACAAGGCCGACTGGATTTTCTGCCTGGTCCGGACCGACCCCGACGCCTCCAAACATCTGGGCATCTCCTTCGTACTGATCGACATGGCCACCAAGGGGGTCTCGACCCGGCCGATCACGCTGATCAGCGGCAAGAGCCCCTTCTGCGAGACCTTCTTCGACGATGTGCGGGTGGAGAAGGAAAACCTCGTCGGGACGCTGAACCGCGGCTGGGACGTGGCCAAATATCTGCTGGCCCATGAGCGGACCATGATCGGAGCCATCGGCGAGCTGGGCGGCGGGCGACCGCTGGGCCAGGTCGCGACCGGCTCGATCGGGATGGACGACGAGGGCCGGCTGGAGGACGGCATGCTCCGGGCCCGGATCGCGGAGATGGAGATCGACGCCGCCGCCTTCCGCCTGGCCATGGAGCGGGCCGGGGATCAGGTGAAGGCAGGCCAGGCCCATCCGGCCATTGCCTCCATGCTGAAATACTATGGGTCGGAGCTGAACAAGCGTCGGCACGAGCTGCTGATGGCGGCGGGCGGGTCTGATGCGCTGGAGTGGGAAGGCGAGCGGTCCCGCGGCGGCAAGTCGGCCCGCGACTGGCTGCGGACCAAGGCCAATTCCATCGAGGGCGGGACCTCGGAGGTTCAGCTGAACATCATCGCCAAACACCTGCTTCAGCTGCCGGGAGCGTAGCCAACCACAAGCCGTCACCCTCGGGCTTGACCCGAGGGCCAGACGATGGGGAAAGCGCGGTGGCGAACGATCAAGACACGGAATGGCGTCCCATCATCGTGCGACGGACAATCTGATCCTCGGGACAAGCCCGAGGATGACGACGAGAAAGAAGAGGCGACAATGCCCCTGATCCTGACCGAAGAACAGACCATGCTCAAGGAGGCCGCCGACGGCTTCCTCAATGAGCACGCGCCGATCGCGCATCTGCGCAAGCTGCGCGACTCGAAGGATGCCGACGGGGTCTCCCGCGATCTGTGGCGGGCCTTTGGCGAGATGGGGTTTGCGGGGGTCATCATCCCCGAGGAACACGGCGGCTCGGGCCTCGGCGCGGTTGAGGCCGGGGTGATGGCGGAGGCTCTGGGCCGGACGCTGACGCCGTCGCCCTTCCTGGGGTCGGGGGTGCTGTCAGCGACGGTGCTGAAGGGCGGCTCGGCGGAACAGCAGGCGGCCTGGCTGCCGCGGATCGCGGCAGGCGAAGCGATCGTCTCGCTGGCGGTGGACGAGGGCCCGAAACATGCGCCGTCGCGGATCGCGACGGTGGCGGAGCGGTCGGGCAATGGGTTCAAACTGAACGGGGCCAAGGGCTTCGTGCTGGACGGCCATGTGGCCGACGCCGTGATCGTCGCGGCCCTGACGGAGAACGGGCTGAGCCTGTTCCTTGTCGATCCGAAGACGGCGGGGGTCGCGATCGAGCGGACCGTCATGGTCGATGCGCACAATGCCGCGCGGGTGACCCTGACGGATGTCGAGGTTGATGCGGATGCGGTGATCGGGTCGGTCGACGGGGGCGAGGCCCTGCTGGAGGGCGCGCTGAACCTCGGCCGGGCCTGTGCGGCGGCGTCGCTGAACGGGGCCGGGGATCAGGCCTTCCAGACGACCATGGCCTATCTGCGCACCCGCAAACAGTTCGGGAAGCTGATCGGCGAGTTCCAGGCCCTGCAGCATCGCTCGGCCCATCTGTTCAGCGAGATCGAGATCGCGCGGGCGGCGGTGATGGGGGCGCTGACGGCGCTGGATTCCGACCGACCGGATGCGGCCCTGCGGGTTTCCGTGGCCAAGGCCAAGGCCGGCCGCGTCGCCGAACTGGCGGTGCAGGAGGCGGTGCAGATGCACGGCGGCGTGGGCATGACGGATGAATACGACGTCGGCCTGTTCATGAAGCGGGTGCGGGTGCTTAATGAGCTGCTGGGCGACGCCGGCTTCCATCAGGAGCGGATGGCGCGGGCGCAGGGGTTCTGATGACGTCGATGCCTCCGGTGCAAGCCGGAGTGGCCAATCGGTCCGGCCTGTCCTAGATCGGGGGGCAGGGAGACTCTGACCATGACGACGCGAGCCAACGCGCCTGAATACCAGTCCGGCTTCGGCAACCATTTTGCGACCGAGGCCGTGCCCGGTGCCCTGCCGCAGGGCCGGAACTCGCCGCAGCGGGTGCCGATGGGGCTGTATGCGGAACAGCTGTCAGGGACGGCGTTCACGGCCCCGCGCAGCGAGAACCGGCGGTCGTGGCTGTACCGGCTGCGGCCCAGCGCCCAGCATCCGGCCTACAAGCCCTTCGCCCAGGGACTGGTGCGGACCGGACCGTTCCACGATGCGCCGCCGTCGCCGAACCGGATGCGGTGGGATCCCCTGCCGCTGCCGACCGCCCCGACCGACTGGGTCGAGGGGCTGATCACCTATGGCGGCACCGGCGATGCGGAGGCCCTGTCAGGGGTCGGAATCCATCTGTATGCAGCCAACCGGTCGATGGTCGACCGCGTCTTCTACTGCGCCGATGGCGAGCTGCTGATCGTGCCGCAGCATGGCGACCAGGCCTTCGTCACCGAGATGGGGCGGATCGACGCCCGCCCCGGCGAGATCGTGGTCATTCCGCGCGGCGTGCG
>CANMXH010000200.1 GCA_947501315.1 Caulobacteraceae bacterium
CGCAGCCGCCGGGCGCGCCGGGAAGGGCGGCTGCGGGTGCTGGTCGAGGTCGAGCTGTGGGAGGTGTCGCTGGTGACGTTCCCGATGCTGCCGGGGGCGCGGTTCCGGACGGGCTGAGTGTCAGCCGGCGGCGGGGAGATATTCCGGCGGGATCGGTTCGGTCGGGGATTCGCCCTGCCAGTAGACACTGAGGATCCACCAGCGGCTGCCGTCATGGAACAGCTGGATGCTGTTGATACCGCGCGCGAAGGGCCGGGCGTCCGAGAGGCTGTGCAGGCTTTCGTAGGTGGTCCAGACGTGGACGATATGGCCGAACCGCTCGCTGCGGCGGGCGATCTCGCGCTCATGGAAACCCTGGCCGACGAGGACGGGCTCGGCGAGGGTGATGTATTCGTCCGGGGTGATCGAGCGGACCACGCCGACGCCCTGGGCATTCTGGCCGGAGGGCATGAGCCGGGCGGTCGGATGGAACAGGGCGCGGAAACGGTCCCAGTCACGGGCCACACCGATGTCGCCGGAGATGACCTGATAGAGGGCCGCGACGATGGCCTCGGGCGAGGCCGCATCGGCGGGCGCGGCGGTCTGGACCGGCGGCGGTGCAGGCGGCGTCCGGGCGGCGACCGGAGCGGCGCCGGCCAGGATGAAGGCGGTCGCGAGGATGGAAAGGCGCATCAGATGTTCTCCCGGAAGGGTGACTATGACTCGCGGACCGAGGGGTCATCAAGCGCGGAGCGGAGATCGCAAACCTCGTCGAAAACCGGGCCAGCCTGCCCAAATACCGACGTGTTCCGCTGTCCTACTGGTCAGGTATCGACGGTCGAAGACCAAGGCATGGGTGACTGAATGAAACGGCTTTTCCCGATCCTGACGGTTCTGGTGGTTGCGCTGGCCACACCGGCAGCGGCCCAGACGAGGGTTGGCGTCAATGCGACGGTCGAGAACAGCGTGCGGACGCGCAGCGTGGGCGACAATGGCTGGCGCCCCTCTGTGGTGAACGGAGCCGTGCATCAGGCGGATGCGATTGTCACCGGTGATGCCAGCCGGCTGAGCATAGCGCTGCTGGATCAATCGGTCCTGACGGTGGGATCCAACGCATCTCTCACGGTGGACCGTTTTGTGTTCGACACGGAGGCCGATGCGGCCGGGGTGTTGGTTTCGCTGGTGCAGGGAGCCTTCCGCTTTGTCTCCGGCAGCCGGGGCGCTGAACCGGAGCGGGTCGCCTTCCGGACGCCGACGGCGACGATCGGGATACGCGGCACCATCATCGAGGCCGCCGTGGGATCGGAGGCTTTGGACCTTCTGGACAGCGAAGGTGGCACGCCGGTGCCCGGTGACGATCCGGAGCAGACGGCGTTGATTGTCCTCGTGGAGGGCGAGATCGAGATCGAGGTTGATGGCCAGCGGCGCATCGTGAGCGAGCCCGGGCAGGCCGTGGCTGTCAGGGGGCGGCGCGTGTCTGAACCCTTCCGCCTGTCGCCCGAGGCCGAGCAACGCCTGGCGGGCCGACTGCCGCCCCGCGAGTCTGGCGGACCGGGCGGAGGACCGGCCGGCGGCCGGGAAGGGCAGGGTCAGCAGGGGCAGGGCCAGCAAGGTCAGGGCCAGGACGGTCAGGGCAAGGACGGTCAGACGCCACAGGATCAGCAGTCCGATGGCCGGTCCGCTGGCGGGCAGGGTGCACAAGGGTCGAGCCAGCAGGGAAGGGGCCAGGCCCCGCAAGGTCAGGCCCAGCAAGGCGAGGCCTCCAAAGGTCAATCGTCCCCGGGACAGTCACCCCGGGATCGGGGTTCCCGCGGTCAGGGCGACCGGAGTACGCCTTCGGGTCCCGGGTCCATCGGGCCGGGACAGCAGCCGGGCTCGGGACCGGGCGGTGGCCCGCGGCCGGGCCAGGCGAGCTGATTCAGGCCGCGCCGGCCCCCCGGCAGTCGATCCAGTTGAGGGCGGCGGTCATGCCCATGAGGGAGAAATAGGCCTCGGCCGGGCCGTCGGCCGATTTGTAGTCCCAGCGGGCGATGCGCTGGCGGCGCAGGCCGGAAACGAGGGAACGGGTCAGGATGGGATCGCTGACACGGTACTCATTTGAGCCGGGCGAGGTCGGGATCAGCCAGGGGCCGGGATCGACGGTCTGGCCCGGGGTTGTGAACCGCATGGTTCCGGCGACGGGCATGGGGTCGGTCGCCGCCAGCTCGACCAGATAGTCTGCGCCGGGGCTGGGGCGGGCGACGCGCAACTGATGCCGCCAGGCGGCCTGACCCGTGGGGTCGGCGATGGCTACGACGGCCGAGCAATAGCCGTCAGGGCGGCAGGCTGCGAGCGTATTGCCGAAATAGGCCCGGGTCTCGCCGAACCGCATATGGGTCTCGGCCCCGCAGCGATCCGCTGCCTGGACGGCACCGGCGGAGAGGAGGGCGGCGACTGTCGCTGTCGCGGCGAGAACTCTGGACATCGGAGAAATCCCAAGCTTGACCATGGTTAACGGAGACCATGCTGTTCGGTGAGTGTCAATCACGCGCAGCTTCACGGATTTCAGCGCTCGGGCGGACGGCTTTCGTGCTGGCCGAGGCGGCGGGCCGCCCGGGCGAGGGCGGGCAGGACCCCCGGCATGCGAACGAGCCTGCCGATCACGACGACGAGAAAGACCGAGAAAAACCAGTTCAGTTCGAACAGGACGGTGACGACCACGACGCCGGCAATGATCGCGAGCCAGGTGCTGATCGGGACAGGGGCCAGTTCCTTCTTTCCGCCCTGGCTTGCTTCGGCAGCGACGGGTTCCACCGGGGGGCTCAGGGCTCCGGACATGAGGCCAGTCAGTTGTCGCTTCGCCGAGGGGGTCAGGGCTCCGGATATGGCGCTGATCAGCTGGCGCGCCGCCTGCTGATCGTCGACCCGGGTCATGGGGCCGATGGAGATCAGCGGCGGTCTGGCCGGGGGCGGCGGCTCGTCGTCGGTGTGCTGGTGCAGGTCCAGCAGGGGGCTGGGCGGCATCAGGGCCGCGGGATCGAAGGCGATGGACTCGCCCTGATCATCGAGGGTGAAGACCTGGTCGTAGGGGACGCGGGCGAAGTCGATGGCGCGGGTGTCCTGACCATAGGCATCGCCGTGCAGGGCCAGCAGCCGGCCCTCTCGTAGTTCGATCTGAAAGGCGACGGGGTCCGGCAGGTCGCCGACCATGGCGTGGACCGTGCCGAACCGGCCGGTCGGGGTGGTCAGGGGCGACGGCCGGTAGCGGTCGACGATCAGCTCGGTGAACAGGCCGGAGCCTGTGTTGCGTCGTGAGCCGGGCAGGGACTCAGCGAACTGGCCGGCGAGGTCGGGCGCGATGTCGCACAGGTCCCAGGCGAGGGCGTCGAGGATGTCGGATTCGAGGGGGGTGAAGCGGGTCACGCCCTGACCCTAACCCGAATGACCGGGACGAGGAACGGGCTTTGCCCTCCCTTTATGGCGACAGCCGATCCGGGTGGGGCACGGCGAACCAGAACGACCGAAGCGGCGGCCGACCTCCCAACCGGGCTCGGCTCCGCCTCGCCCAACGTTGGGTCAGCTCCGCTGACCCTTCCTCTGCTCCCCATGAAGGGGAGGGAGACACTGAAACCGGAGATACCATGAAAGAGACAAAAACCGTCCCGGGCACGCCCGAGGCGCGCGCCGCCATGCATGAAATGATGGCGGCGTTCGAGGCGTTCAAAGGGGCCAATGACGCCCGGCTGGACGAGATCGAGCGGAAGCGCTCGGTGGATGCGCTGCTGGAGGAGAAGGTGGCGCGGATCGACCAGGCGGTCGGGGCGGCGCAGGCGCGGCTGGACCGGGTTGTGAGCGAGGGGCGGAGGCCGGGGATCGGGTCCGATGGTCGCCACCCCTCCACCGCTTCGCGGTCCTCCTCCCCATTGCATGGGGAGGAGACCAAGGCGGCGTTTGACGGCTATCTGAAGACCGGCGCGTCGTTCGGGCTGGAGTTGAAGGCGGGGCTGTCGACGGCGTCGAATTCGGCCGGTCATGTGGTGCCGGAGCAGACCGAGCGGGCGATCGAGCGGCGGCTGATGGCGGGGTCGCCGATGCGCGAGATCGCCACGGTGCGGACGGTCGGAGCCGGGGTGTTCATGAAGCCGGTGTCGACGGCGGGCGTGGCCTCGGGCTGGGTGGC
>CANMXH010000201.1 GCA_947501315.1 Caulobacteraceae bacterium
AGTCCGGGGTGCATGAGAGCGGCGGCCTTTGGCTGGCGGTCGGGATCGGGATCAATCTGGTCAGTGCGCCGGAGGGCACCGAGCGGCCCGCGACGGCGCTGGCCCATCATCTGCGCGGCGACGCCGCGAGCCCGCCGTCGATCGAGGTGGCTGCGGCAAAGCTGGCGGAAGCGTTCAATGTCTGGATGACGCGCTGGGAGACGCTGGGTTTCCAGCCGATCCTTGACGCCTGGCGTGCACGGACGGCCGGGCTGGACGGGCCTGCGGTGGCGCGGCTGGGTCGCGAGACGATCGAGGGCCGGGCCGAGGGCGTGGCAGCCGACGGAGCGCTGAAATTGAGGCTGGCGGACGGGAGCCTGCGGCTGATCTCCGCCGGTGACGTCTTCTTCGGGGAGGCCGCGTAATGCTGCTGGCAATCGAGCAGGGCAATACCAACACGCTGTTCGCAGTGCATGACGGCGGCGACTGGATCGCCCAGTGGCGCACCGCTACGGAGAGCAGCCGCACGGCTGACGAGTACGCCGTCTGGCTGAGCCAACTTCTGGCCATGCACGGGTTGGCGATCAGCCAGCTGGACGGATGCATCATCTCCAGCGTGGTGCCGCAATCGATCTTCAACCTGCGCAACCTTTCGCGCCGCTATCTGGGGGTCGAGCCCCTGGTCATCGGCGACAATGTCCGGCTGGGCATGACGTCCCGGATCACCAAGCCGAGCGAGGCGGGCGCGGACCGGCTGGTCAACGCCATAGGGGCGCATCTGATCTATCCCGGCGACCTGATTGTCATCGACAGCGGCACCGCCACCACCTTTGACGTCATCGCCGCTGATGGCGCCTTCGAGGGCGGCGCGATCGCCCCCGGGATCAATCTCAGCCTCCAGGCGCTTCATGAGGCAGCGGCCATGCTGCCGCGGATCGCCATCCAGCGGCCCGACCGGGTGATCGGCAAGGACACGGTCACCAACATGCAGTCCGGCGTCTTCTGGGGCTATGTCGCCCTGATCGAGGGCATGGTGGCGCGCATCAAGGCGGAGTGGGGCAAGCCCATGACCGTGATCGGTACAGGCGGCGTGGCCAGCCTGTTCGAAGGCGCAACAGACTCAATCGACCGGTTCGATCCGGACCTGACTATCCGCGGCCTGCTGGAAATCTGGCGGCGGAACACCCTCTAAAGGACCTATGAAAAAGAAAACCAGTGACGAGCTCGTCTTCCTGCCCTTGGGCGGGTCGGGCGAGATCGGGATGAATTTGAATCTCTACGGATACGGGCCGGAGACGAACCGCGAGTGGATCGTGGTCGACGTCGGCGTGACCTTCGGCGACCTGTCGACGCCCGGTGTCGATGTGATCGTGCCCGACCCCGCCTTCCTCGAGGGCGAAACCATCCGGGGCATCGTGCTGACCCACGCCCATGAGGACCATATCGGTGCGCTTGGCTGGCTTTGGTCGCGCATGAAGGCACCACTGTATGCGACGCCCTTCACGGCCTTCCTGATCCGCGAAAAGCTGCGCGAGGCGGGCATCCTCGATCAGGTCAAGCTGATCGAGGTGCCGCTGGGCGGGACCATCGACCTGGGCCCGTTCGAGGTGACCATGGTCACCATGACCCATTCGATTGCCGAGCCGAACGGCCTCGCCATCAAGACGCCGCTGGGCACGGTGCTGCATACCGGTGACTGGAAGATCGACGACGATCCCATCATCGGCCAGGTCACCGATTCCGCCGCCATCAGCCGCCTCGGTGACGAAGGCGTGCTCGCCATGGTGTGCGATTCCACCAATGTCTTCGTCGAGGGTTCGGCGGGGTCCGAAGGCGGCGTCCGCAACGCCCTGATCGAACTCATCGGTGGGCTGAAGGGCCGGATCGCGGTCGGCTGTTTCGCCTCGAACGTCGCACGTATGGACAGCGTGATCCGGGCCGCCGAGGCCGCGGGCCGGCGCGTGTCCCTGGCGGGGCGATCCATGCACCGCATCACCTCTGCCGCCAAACACGTCGGCATGCTGAGCGACATCAAGCCGTTCCTGACCGACGAGGAAGCTCGTGTCTGGCCTGCTGACGGAATCCTCTACCTTTGCACCGGCAGCCAGGGTGAGGCCCGGGCCGCCCTGTCGCGCGTGGCCGAGGGTACCCACCCGTACATCAAGCTGAGCAAGGGTGATCATTGCATTTTCTCGTCGCGGGTCATCCCCGGCAATGAGCTGTCGATCGGCCGGCTGCAGGACAAGCTCGCGGATCGCGGGGTGCGTCTCTACACGGAGCGGGACCATCCGGGCATCCACGTCTCGGGTCATCCGTGCCGCGACGAACTGCGACAGATGTACGCCTGGGCCCGGCCGCAGATCGCGGTACCGACCCACGGCATGCGTCGTCATCTTGCCGAGCATGCCAACCTGGCCAGGGACGTCGGCATTCCCGAGACCGTGACACCGCGCAACGGCGATATGGTGCGGCTGGCCCCCGGGCCTGCGGCAATCATCGATGAAGTGCCCAATGGCAGGCTCTATGTCGATGGCGGCCGCCTGGTCACCGAACAGGGCGAGGCCCTGCACGAGCGGCGGCATGCCTCGACCAACGGTGTGCTGATCGTCAGCTTCGCCATGGACAAGCGCGGCAAGATCGTCAGCGACATCGATGTGCGGGCCATCGGCCTGCCGGGTGATGCGGAATCGCCACTGGGCGATGCGCTCGATGATCTGGCGGAGCGCGCCGAGGCGGCGGTGGCGAAACTCAAGGGCGCGGCCCTCGAGGACGAAATGGTCATCGAACAGGCTGTGTCGCGTGCGCTGAAGAAGGCCAGCCAGCAGATCTGGGATCGGCGACCGATCGTCGAGACCATTATTCTGAGGCTTTGAAGCCGGGGTGCGGCTTCGTCTATAAGAAGCCGAATCCCCTGCCCAAGGTCCCTCCATGCCCGACGCTCCGCTCGAATTTCTCTACAAGCGCGTCCTGCTGAAGGTCTCGGGAGAGGTCCTGATGGGGGACCAGGGCTATGGAATCGACCAGAAGACCGTGGCCACGGTGGCCAAGGCCGTAGCCGACGTGGCCCGCGAAGGTGTGGAGATCTGCCTCGTCATCGGCGGCGGCAACATCTTCCGGGGGCTGAGCAAGGCTGCGGGCGACATGGAACGGGCCACCGCCGACTATATGGGCATGCTGGCCACGGTCATGAACGCCCTGGCCATGCAGGCCGCGCTTGAGAAAATCGGCGTTCAGACCCGGGTGCAAAGTGCGCTTGAGATGAACGCCGTGGCCGAGCCCTACATTCGCCGGCGGGCCCTGCGGCATCTCGAAAAAGGGCGGGTCGTGATCTTCGCCGCGGGCGTGGGCGCTCCATTCTTCACGACCGATTCGGGTGCCGCCCTGCGCGCTGCCGAGATGGGCTGCGACGCCCTGCTGAAGGGCACGAGTGTAGATGGTGTGTACACGGCCGATCCCAAGAAGGATGCCAGCGCTACGCGTTATGAGACCCTGACCTATCACGATGTGCTGGCAAAGGACCTGAAGGTTATGGATGCCTCGGCCATCGCCCTGATGCGTGACTCGGGCATTCCGATCGTGGTCTTCTCGATCCGTGAGGACAATTCGCTGCGTCGGACCCTGACGGGGGAGGGGACCTTTACGGTCATCTCGTCCAATAAGGCCGCCTGAGCCGCCAAAGACAAGAAAACGCGAGAGAAACGACCATGGCCAAGCCTGATCTGAAGACTTACCGCGAGCGCATGGACAAGTCCGTGTCCGCCCTGAAGGAAGAGTTCAACGGTCTGCGAACCGGCCGCGCCAACGTCGGTCTGCTGGATCCGGTACAGGTGCAGGCCTACGGCTCCAACGCCCCGCTGAACTCCGTGGCCGCCATCAGCGTGCCCGAGCCCCGGATGATCTCGGTCAGTGTCTGGGACAAGTCGATGGTCGGGCCGGTCGAGAAGGCTATCCGCGCGGCCGGGCTTGGCCTGAACCCCATCGTTGACGGCCAGACCCTGCGGATTCCGGTGCCGCCCCTTACCGAGGAGCGCCGCAAGGACCTGGCCAAGCTTGCCGGGAAATACACCGAGCAGCAGAAGATCGCCGTTCGTAACGTCCGCCGTGACGCCAATGAGGATCTCAAGAAGGCCGAGAAGGCCGGCGAGATCAGCCAGGA
>CANMXH010000202.1 GCA_947501315.1 Caulobacteraceae bacterium
GATGTCAGGATCGCGCCGACCAGGAAATAGGGCCGCCGTCGCCCCAGCCGCCCCCAGGTCTTGTCGCTGAAATGCCCGATGATCGGCTGGACCAGCAGCCCGGTCAGGGGCGCGGCGATCCACAGGATCGCGAGATTGTCGACCTCGGCACCGAGGGACTGGAAGATCCGGCTGACATTGCCGTTCTGGAGGGCAAAGCCGATCTGGATACCGAAGAATCCGACGCACATGTTCCAGATGGCGAACTGGCTCAGGCGGGGGCGAACCCGGCCGGCCATGCCGGAGTCGTGGGAGGTTGCGGTCATGTGCGGCGTCCTCTGCCGATCGGAACGAAGCGGATGGCCTGACCGCCACCGGGGGCCAACTGAAGGCTCAGGGTGTCACTGGCGGTGACCTCGCGGTTTTCGATAACGATCGCTTCGCGGTTGGTCTGCCAATGGGCGTCAGGCGCGTCACGATAGATTTCAGCCCGGTAGCGGCGGCCCGGGTCGAGGAAGGACAGGGCGGCGTCCAGCACGCGCGGATGCTCGTCGGTGACAGCCCCCAGGAACCAATCGTCTGAGTTGCGGTCCTTGCGGACGGTGGTGACATAGTCGCCGATCTCGCCGTTGAGGATCCGGGTCTCCGCCCAGTCGACGGCGACGTCCTTGATGAACTGGAACGGGCCCGGATTGGCCTCGTAGTTCTCCAGCAGATCCGCCGCCATCTGGATCGGGCTGTATAGGGTCACATAAAGGGCCAGCTGTTTGGCCCAGGTGGTGGCGATGCCGTCAGGGCTGCGCGTCCTCATGCCGAAAATGCCGGGCGTATAGTCCATCGGCCCGGCCAGCAGGCGGGTGAAGACGAGATTGGCCTCATGCTCGGGCGGGTTGCCCGGCTGGCCCCAGGCGCTGAACTCCATGCCGCGCGCGCCCTCGCGCGAGATCATGTTCGGCCAGGTTCGGCGCAGGCCCGTATCCTTGAAGGGTTCGTGGGCATTGACGGCGACCTGATATCGGGCCGCGGTCTCGACCACGCGGAGCTGGTGCCGGGCCATCGGCTGGCTCTCATGCCAGGCAAGGCGTGGCTGTCCGTCCGGGCCGCGCACCCGCGCGCCAGCGGCGTCGGCGACATAGCCGGTCTTGACCGAGTGCCAGCCGAACCTCTGCATCTGGGCAAAGGCGGCATCCAGCTGTTGCTCGTAGTGGAAGGCGTTGCCGCCGGTTTCATGGTGGCCGATGATTTCTACGCCCTTTTGGCGGGCATAGGCCGCGACGCGCTCGAGGTCGAAGTCGGGATAGGGTCGAGTGAAACTGTAGTCCCAGCCGGTGCCGAACCAGTCGCCGTCCCAGCCCACATTCCAGCCCTCGATCAACACACCTCCAAAGCCGTGCTCGGCCGCGAAATCGATGTGCTTGATGGCGTTTTCGGTCGTGGCCCCGTGCTTCGGCCCCGAGGCCCAGCTCTTCAGGTCCAGGTGCATCTCCCACCAGATGCCGACGTATTTCATCGGCTTGAACCAGCTGACGTCGCCGAGCGCATTGGCCTCGTTCAGGTTCAGGATCAGGCTGGATTCGACAAGATCCCCGGCGCGGTCGGCGATCTGCAGCGTACGCCACGGTGTGGTGAAGGGGGCAGTCAGCTCGACCGCCGCATTGGTCAGGCCCGGGGTCAGGAAGGCCTTGAACCGCCCGCCCTCGACGCGCCGCAGGTTCATGCCGGAATAGTCGGTCAGCGCCGCCTCGTGGATCGAGACATGCAGACCGTCATCGGTGCGCACCGTCAGAGGGGTCTGGGCCACGCCGACCGCGTCGATCGGGGTGCGGTTGTAGAGATATTCCTCGCGGTTCCATTCGAAGGCCGGGATCCACCAGGCCGTGCCGGAATCGATGATGGCGAACTCGGTCAGTTCATCGCCGATGTTGACGGTCTTGAGATTGGGCTGGTCGGGGATTTCGTATCGGAAGCCGAGGCCGTCGTCGTAGAGACGGAATACGACCGCCATCCGCCGCTGGAGGCCATTCCGTTCCGTGAAGTGGACCCGGAGCTGGGTGTAGTGGTTGCGGATGAAGCGGCGCTCGCCCCAGGGCTGCTCCCACCTATCGTCATGCAAGGTGGGGGCGTCGGCGGTGATGACGAAATTGCGCTCCAGCTTGGCCGCGTCGGTCAGCAGGAAGCCGAGCCGGGAAGGGGCGATCACCGGACGCCCCAGACGGCTGACGCTGTATTCCGGGCGCCCCTCGCCGTTGACCGTCACCGATACCGATACAATATTTTCGGGTGAGGCAGCGGTGAACACTTCCCCGGCGGGCTGCGCCTTCACCACGGCGGGCATGCCTGCAAGCATGGCTGAGGCTGAGATGAGCCTTCGGCGACTTAACATCGAGGAGCACTCCCGGGCATTGCACTTGCCAAGCGCAACCGGAGCGGCGCAGAACAAGCAAGATTTGCAGCAAAATTTGCAAACTGAGTATCGACCGGAGCCCAAGCTTGAGCCGACGCAACACCCGTCTTGAAGATCTGGCCCGGCTGGCGGGCGTGTCGATATCGACCGCATCGCGCGCGTTGAACGACAGCCCTGCGGTCAACGCGCGCACGAAGCAGCTGATCTGGAAGCTGGCGCGAGAGCATGACTATCCGTTTCGTCGGTACATGCCGGCCGGACCGATCGGTGCCGACGGCGTAATCGCCCTGGTGACGCCCCGGCCCCAGGGCCGCGAGGGTCGGTTGAGCGACCCCTTCTTTCTTGAGCTTCTGGCCGGCGTCGGCGAAGCGGCGCGTGAGCGCGGCTGCGACGTGATCATGAGCCATTTCTCGCCAACCAGTTACGATGACCTGTCGGCGGCCTTGAATACCAGCCGGGCCGACGGCGTGATCTTCCTCGGACAGAGCACCCTGCATCAAAGCCTGAACCGGCTGGCCGAGACAGAGGGCCGGTTCGTGGTGTGGGGGGCCCAGATGCAGGACCAGGCCTATTGCTCGGTCGGGTCTGACAATCTGGCCGGGGGGCGTCGCGCGACGCTGCATCTGGCCCGGCTGGGGCGCAAGCGCATCGTTTTTCTTGGCGATCTCGACCCGCCGGAGGCCATGCAGCGACATCGCGGCTACCTCGAAGCGCTCGCAAAGTCCGGGATTGATGTCGATCCGGACCTCATCATGGAAGCCCATTTCGAGGTCGAGTCGGCCGAGGCCTCTGTCGACGGTCTCATTCGGCGGGGCCTGAAGTTCGACGGCATTGTCTGCGCCTCGGACCAGATCGCGCTCGGCGCTGTTCGTGCTCTGTTGCACGCCAACCTGCGCGTGCCTGAGGATGTCTCGGTCATCGGGTTCGATAATGTGCCGTTCAGCCGTTACAGCCGTCCCGCTCTGTCCACGATCGCCCAGGATACGATGAAGGCGGGCCGGCTTCTGGTGTCCAAACTGCTCGACAATTCCGGGGACGCGGTCGGTCGCTCGGAACGCATTCCCACCGACCTGATCGTGCGTGAGAGCTGCGGCGGCTGAGTTCATCCGGACGCGCCCGCGAGCACCAGCCCAGCCATCGGTGGCAAGACCCCGGGCTGCGCAGCCTCGAGATTGACCGCCTCGATGACCCGAAGCCCTGGCGGTATCGTCCACGATACCGGGCCGTGACCAAGGTTGAACACGCACAGCAGACGCTCATCACGAAACAGTCGTTCGAAGCAGAGCAGGTCCCGGTCGGCCTCCAGAAGGTTCATCTCGCCCAGCAGAAGGGAGCTGTGTGCCTTGCGAAAGGCAACCAGGCGTCGCGTTGTGTGAAGCATGGAGGACCGGTTGCCCTCCTGCCGGTCTACGGACAGTGGGAGATGGACCGGATCGATCGGCAACCAGGGTTCGACGGTCGAAAAGCCGGCCTGGGGCTGTTCTGCCTTCCAGGGCAGGGGCGTGCGGGCACCATCCCGGCCGAGGGTCCGCGGCCAGTTGGCGATGGCCTCCGGATCGACCAGCCGCTCGAAGGGGACATTGGCCTGGGGCAGGGCGAGTTCCTCGCCCTGATAGATGAAGACATTCCCCCGCATGGTCATCAGCAGGAGCATCGCCATCTCGGCGAAGGCCTTGAGGTCGCGGCCTTCAGCCCAACGGGAGATGGCGCGTGGCGCGTCGTGGTTCGAGAAGGTCCAGGAAGGCCACCC
>CANMXH010000203.1 GCA_947501315.1 Caulobacteraceae bacterium
ACCCTGACCAACCGCGATCCGCTGGATCTGGACATCATCCGTCTGGGCCGGCTGGAGGCGGCGGATTTCCGTGCGGCCCTCAGTGCCGCCGAGCCGCGGCAGACACCGGCCAGCCGTGCCGCAGCCGCCGCCGCCGCCGCCGAGGCCACCGCCAGATGGACGCCCCTTGTGGATCAGGATGAGGTCGTACGCAGTCAGGCCTTCGGCCTGTTCTTCGGCCTGCCGGGCCGTTGCGAACATGCCGCCCGTCGTATCCGCCAGAACATCACCACCCCGCCGGCCACCCCGGCGGACGTGGGGCTGGAATAGGAACCTCTACGCCAGTCATCCTCGGGCTTGACCCGAGGATCAGACGTCGGGCCGTGCTGTGTCGCGGGGACGGCCCAACGATCGTGACCGCACCTTCCACCACCGCGCACCAGACGGTCTGATCCTCGGGTCAAGCCCGAGGATGACGGCGAGGAAGGTTACGCCGCGTCGCTTCTGGCCGGGACCGCCGGATCATAGTTGAGGATCGGGGCCAGCCAGCGCTCGGCCGTCGCCACATCCCAGCCCTTGCGCCGCGCATAGTCGTCGACCTGATCCGGATCGATCTTGCCGACGCCGAAATAGTGGCTCTGTGGATGGCCGAAATACAGGCCTGACACCGACGCAGGCGGCGTCATGGCGAAACTCTCGGTCAGGGCCATGCCGGCGTTGCCTTCGGCCTCCAGCAGTCGGAAAAGCGTCGCCTTTTCCGTATGATCCGGCTGGGCCGGATAGCCCGGTGCCGGACGGATGCCCTGATACCGCTCGGCGATCAGATCCTCGACCGTCGTCGCCTCGTCCGCCGCATGCCCCCACAGTTCCGTCCGGACCCGCCTGTGCAGCGCCTCCGCAAAGGCCTCGGCCAGACGGTCGGCCAGGGCCGTGGCCATGATGGCGGAATAGTCGTCCCCGGCGTCCTTGAACCGTCTGGCGATCTCCAGCTCGCCATGGCCGGCGGTGACGGCGAAGGCCCCGATATAGTCCTGCCCCGTCTCCGCGACGAAGTCCGACAGGGCCAGATTGGGCTTGCCGTTCGACTTCCTGATCTGCTGGCGCAGGGTGTGGAAGCGGGCGATTTCGGCGGAGCGGGTCTCGTCGGCCCAGACCACGATGTCGTCGCCCTCGGCATTGGCGGGCCAGAAGCCGACGACCCCCTTCGCCGTGAACCATTTCTCCTCGACGATCCGCTTCAGCATCGCCTGCGCGTCCTTGAACAGATCCTGTGCCGCCTCGCCGACGATCTCGTCCTCCAGGATCAGCGGATAGCGGCCGATCAGCTCCCAGCTGGCGAAGAAGGGCGTCCAGTCGATGTGGTCGGCCAGATCGCCGAGGTCCCAGCTGTCGAAGGCGCGCACGCCGAGGAAGGACGGCTTGCAGGGCAGGGGCGTCCCCGGCTCGGGCCGGAAGCGGTTCTGCCGCGCGGCGGGCAGGGACGCCCGGGCCTTGACCTCCTGACCACGGGCGTACTGCTCTCGGATGCGGATGTATTCATCGCGCGTTTCGGCCTCGTTCTTCGCCCGCTCGGTCTTCGACAGCAGACCGGCGACCACGCCCACAGCTCTGGAGGCATCGACGACATAGGTGGTCGAACCGCTGCGATAGCCGGGCTCGATCTTGACCGCCGTATGGGTCCGGCTGGTCGTCGCCCCGCCGATCAGCAGGGGAATGTCGAAGCCGCGCCGCTCCATCTCCCGCGCTACGAACACCATCTCGTCCAGCGAGGGGGTGATCAGGCCTGACAGGCCGATGATGTCGACCCTGTGCTCGACGGCGGCGTCCAGAATCCGGTCCGCCGGGACCATGACGCCCAGGTCGATGACCTCATAGTTGTTACACTGCAGCACGACGCCGACGATGTTCTTGCCGATGTCGTGGACGTCGCCCTTGACCGTGGCCATCAGGATGCGGCCGGCCTGTTCGCGCGGTTTTCCGGCCTTTTCGGCCTCCATGAAGGGCTCGAGGTGGGCCACCGCCTGTTTCATCACGCGGGCGGACTTCACCACCTGCGGCAGGAACATCTTCCCTGAGCCGAACAGGTCGCCGACCACATTCATCCCGTCCATCAGCGGACCCTCGATGACGTGCAGCGGCCGGTCGAACGACAGGCGGGCTTCTTCCGTATCGGCGTCGATGAATTCGGTGATGCCGTTGACCAGCGCATGCTCGATCCGCTTGCCCACCGGGGCATCCCGCCATGCCAGATCGACGACCCGTGCCACCCCCTTGTCGCCCTTGTAGTTGGGGGCGATGTCGACCAGCCGTTCGGTGTTGCTGACGTTCGTCCGCTGCGGCCGGTTCAGGATCACATCCTCGACGGCCTCGCGCAGGACCGGATCGAGGGTGTCATAGACGGGCAGGTCGCCCGCATTGACGATGCCCATGTCCATGCCCGCCTGGATGGCGTGGTACAGGAAGACGCTGTGGATCGCCCGCCGCACCGGCTCATTGCCCCGGAAGCTGAAGCTGACGTTCGAAACCCCGCCCGACACCCGCGCATAGGGCAGGGTGGCCTTGATCGCCCGCGTCGCCTCGATGAAGTCGACGGCATAGTTGTCGTGTTCCTCGATCCCCGTCGCCACGGCGAAGATATTGGGGTCGAAGATGATGTCCTCGGGCGGGAAGCCGACCTCGTCCACCAGGATGCGATAGGCGCGGGTGCAGATCTCGATCTTTCGCGCGGCCGTATCGGCCTGGCCCACCTCGTCAAAGGCCATGACCACGACGGCCGCGCCGTAGCGCAGGCATTTGACCGCCTGTTCGCGGAACTCGGCCTCGCCGGCCTTCATCGAGATCGAATTGACGATCGGCTTGCCCTGGACGCATTTCAGGCCCGCCTCGATCACCTCCCATTTAGAGCTGTCGATCATCAACGGCACCCGGGCGATGTCGGGCTCGGCCGCGATCAGGTTGAGGAAGGTGACCATGGCCTGCTGCGAGTCGAGCAGGCCCTCGTCCATATTGATGTCGATGATGGACGCGCCGGCCTCGACCTGCTGCCGGGCGACGGTCAGGGCGGCGGAATAGTCGCCGTCGACCACCAGCTTCTTGAATCTGGCCGAGCCGGTGACGTTGGTGCGTTCACCGACGTTGATGAAGGTGGGTCTCATGGGCGGGCGGCCAGATCGAAAGCCCTCCCCCTCGACGGGGGAGGGTTGGGTGGGGGTGAGTGCACGATGGGGGCGGATTGGCCTTGGAGGCACCGCTGCCGTTTGGACGGCGCCTTACGCGCCCTGCCGGACGGGCCGGCGCGAACACCCCCATCCCCGACCCTTCCCCCGTCGAGGGGGAAGGGGGAGTGCGGACCGACGTTGATGAAGGTGGGACGCATCAGGCGACCAGTTCAAACGGTTCCAGCCCGCTCAACCGCATCGCCACCGGCCGCTCCGGTATCTCCCGCGTCGGCAGTTTCGAAACCGCCTCCGCCGTGTGCCGGATATGCTCCGGCGTCGTGCCGCAGCAGCCGCCGACGATATTGACCAGCCCTGACGCCGCCCATTCCTCGAGGAAATGCGCCGTCTCGTGCGGCTGCTCATCGTACTGGCCCATGGCGTTGGGCAGGCCGGCGTTGGGATAGGCGGCGACCAGGGTGTCGGCCACCCGGCTCAGTTCGGCGATGAACGGCCGCATCAGATCGGCGCCGAGGGCGCAGTTGAAGCCGACGGCAAACGGTTTGGCGTGACGCACGCTGTTCCAGAAGGCCTCGGCCGTCTGGCCCGACAGGGTCCGGCCCGAGCGGTCGGTGATGGTGCCCGAAATCCAGATCGGCAGGGCCTCCATCCCCTCGTCCTCGAGGTCCTTGATCGCCTTGATACAGGCCTTGCAGTTCAGCGTGTCGGTGATGGTCTCGATCAGATACAGGTCGACCCCACCCTCGTTCAGCGCCTTCACCTGATGGCGATAGGCCTCATAGACCTGATCGAAGGTCACCAGTCGCGCGCCGGGATCGTTCACGTCCGACGACATCGACAGCATCTTGTTCAGCGGCCCGATCGAGCCGGCGGCGAAGCGGTGCTTGTGCGGCTCCTTTTCGGTCCAGCGGTCAGCGGCGGCGCGGGCCAGTTTCGCGCCTTCCAGATTGATGTCCCACACCGACTGTTCG
>CANMXH010000204.1 GCA_947501315.1 Caulobacteraceae bacterium
AGGCGGTCGACCTCGGCCCGGGCGGCCTGTTCGGCCATGTCGAGCCGGTCGCGCTCAAGGCTGGCGCGGTGCAGCAGGGCCCCGGCGACGGCGTCCTCCTCGCGGGCCGGCTTCAGCGCCTCCTGCGCCGCCAGTGCCGCCGTCTGTGCCCGGCTGGAGGCGGAGGTCGCCTCCCCCACGGCCCGTTCGGCGTCGGCCAGTTCCTGGGCCGCGGCCTCGGCGGCAATGCGGGCGTCGTTCCAGCGGACGAACAGCAGGGCCGCCTGCAGGGCACGGATCTCGGCGGAAATCTTCTTGTAGCGTTCGGCCTGCCGGGCTTCCCGCTTCAGCCGTGTCAGGGCGGTTTCGAGCTCCTTGCCGATGTCGTCCAGACGGTCGAGGTTGGCCTCTGCCGCCTTCAGCCGCAGCTCGGCCTCGTGCCGGCGCGTGTGCAGGCCGGCGACGCCGCCGGCCTCCTCGAGAATGCGACGGCGGTTTTGCGGCTTGGCGGCGATCAGTTCGCTGATCTGGCCCTGACGGACGAGGGCGGGGGAGTTGGCACCGGTCGAGGCGTCGGCGAACAGCAGCTGCACGTCGCGGGCGCGGACCTCCTTGCCGTTGATGCGATAGGTCGAGCCCTGACCGCGGTCGATGCGGCGCGACACCTCGATGATGGCGCTGTCGGTAAAGGGCTGGGGCGCCTTTCTCTGCGCATTGTCGATGGTCAGCTGGACTTCGGCATGGTTGCGCGGCGGACGGTCGGCGGCACCGGCGAAGATCACATCGTCCATGCCCTGACCGCGCATGGCCTTGGCGGAGTTGGCCCCCATGACCCAGCGCAGGCCTTCCAGCACATTGGACTTGCCGCAGCCGTTGGGGCCGACGACGCCGGTCAGACCCGGCTCGATATGCACCTCGGCGGGGTCGACAAAGGACTTGAAGCCCACAAGCCGGAGGCGCTGGAACTGCATCGGCTCCTACGCAGTCACTGGCCTGCGGCGGCCGCCCGGATCGCGACCTCCAGCCCGCCCAGCGAGCGGTCCGTCACCCGACGTCCATTGACGAAGAAGGCCGGGGTGGAGTGGACGTCCGCCGCTTCGGCGCTGTCCATGTCGCGGGCGAGGGCAGCCTCGACCGCCGGGCTCGTGGCGCAGGCCTCGATCTGGGCCTGGGTGCGACCGCTGACAGCGATGGCCGGGCCATACCAGTCCTCACGGTTTCCGCCTCGGAGGACGGCGGACTGACCCTGCATCAGGGCGGCGGCGACCTCGAAGAAGCGCTCGGGCACGGCGCACCGGGCCAGGGCGGCCCCGGGAAGGGCGATCTCCTGGGGGTCGGTCGGCAGGTTGCGGAACACGAACCGGACCTTGCCGGTGTCGATGAAGCGCGCCTTGAAGCCCGGATAGACGAGCTGGTGCCAGTCCGCGCAGTGGTGGCAGGCGAAGGAGGCGTATTCGATCACCGTCACCGGTGCGTCGGCGCGGCCGATGCTCCGGTCTGCCGCCGTAACCGGGGCGAGCGTCTGACGCGCCCGGGCGGAATCCGACCCTGACGCGGAAGCCGCGACAGCGGGCGCCAGCAGCGCCAGCGTCAGGATCAGCAAGGATCGCCGCCGGTTGGTCACCGGGGTGATCAGCCCTTGGCCAGTTCGGCGTCGATGGCGCGCGACAGGTCGGCCAGGGTCGCGCCTTCCGAGCCGGGCGAGACGATCGCGACGTCGTTGACGAAGAATGAGGGCGTGCCGGTTACACCAGCCTTGACGGCGGCCTCGCTGCGCGCCTCAGCAGCCTTCAGATTGGCAGGGTCCTTGATACAGGCCTCGATCTGTTGATTGCTCAGGCCGGCACCGTTGCCCACCCGGAACAGGGTGTCGCGCGGATTGACCCCGGCCCGCCACTCATTCTGGCTGGCCATGATCCCGTGGATGACATCGAAATATTTGTCCTCGCCGGCACAGCGGGCGATCATGAAGCCGGCGACCGCGACATTGGTCGGCGGCGTCGGCAGTTCACGGAAGACGTAACGGACCTTGTTGGTGTCGACGTATTTGGCCTTGAAGGCCGGCCAGACGGCGTCCTGCCACGTCGCGCAGTGAGGGCAGGTGACCGAGGCGTATTCCACAACCGTGACCTTGGCACCTTCAGGAGCCCCGAGGGCCATGTCACCCTCGACCGACGATCCGGTTCCACCGCCGCAGCCCGAGAGCGTGGCCATGGCGGCAAGGGCCGCTGCGGTCATTGCCGCGCGGCGGCTCATGGCGGCGTATTTGGTCTGGGCGCTCATGGCGTCGTCCTCAACTGCAGGCGGGATTCTGGAGAGCATCGCGCGATTCCCCACCGATACGCGCGCCTGATCACTTTCGAGAACAGAAACGGCGAAGTTTTGTCAACGGCCCGAACGGTCGCGGCCTTTTTCCGGATCCCCCAGAACCGCGCGGCCGAGCCGTTCCAGCGGCCCCTTCAGGCTGTCGGGTGCTCCGTCGAGGGCGGCTTTCAAATCAGCTTCTTCATGCGCAGAGAGCGGCTGTGCGGCGGGACGGCGTTTCGGCACGGCCGCAAGGTCCGGGGGCGGCTTGACCGGTCCCTGGGCGATCCTGAGCCGGTCCACGCTACCTGCACCCAGGAACAGATTGACCCGGGCCAGTATGTCTTCGGACTGATGCTGGACCAGCAGGGCGGCAGGTCCGGCCACGCGCAGCTCCAGGGTTCCGCCGGCACCGCCCCGGCCCTTGGTCAATTTCTGCGGCCGGGTCACCCGCGCCAGCCGGTCGCCGACGATCTCGCGCCAGCGTGGTTCCAGCGCCGTCGCGCCGCGGCCGAACCGGCCGTCCAGCTCCTTGATCAACGCCTGCAGGGCCCGGCCGGCCTTGGGTGCCGGGCGGGGTGCCGGGCGCGTGCGTCGGCGCGAAAGGATTTCGCGGGCCTCGGCGTCTGTGGGCAGCGTGCGGCGCATTTCCGGTCTATAACCCGGACGATGCCTTCCGTCCCCATTCCTGTGTCCGCCGTCCGCGCTGCCCTGCTGGAATGGTATGACACGCACGGACGGGCGCTCGCCTGGCGCGCGCCGCCGGGTTCACCGTCGTCGGACCCCTATCGGGTCTGGCTGTCCGAGGTGATGCTGCAGCAGACCACAACCCCGCATGCGACACCCTATTTCGAGGCCTTCACTGCCCGCTGGCCGACGGTGGGGGATCTTGCGGCGGCGGACGACAGCGACGTGATGGCGGCCTGGGCGGGGCTGGGCTACTACGCCCGCGCCCGCAATCTGCTGGCCTGCGCCCGTGCCGTGGCCCGGGATCACGGCGGGGTGTTTCCCGACACGGAGGCCGGCCTGCTGGCCCTGCCGGGGGTCGGTGCCTATACCGCAGCCGCCGTGGCCGCCATCGCCTTCGGCCGCCCGGCCAATGTCGTGGACGGCAATGTCGAGCGGGTCATGGCGCGGTTGTTCTCAGTGGAGACCCCGCTGCCGGGCGCGAAGCCGGAACTCAGGCAGCTGGCCGGTTCGCTGGTCGCCGACGACCGTCCGGGAGACTGGCCGCAGGCCCTGATGGACCTGGGCGCGACGGTCTGCCGCCCCGGCAAGCCGCAGTGCGAGGCCTGTCCGCTGACCGAATGGTGTGCCGCCCATGCCTCCGGCGATCCCGGACGCTGGCCGTTGAAGACAAAGAAGGCGGATCGTCCGCACCGCACCGGGATCGCCTGGGTCCTGCGCGACGAGCGGGGCCGGGTGGCGCTGGAGCGGCGGCCGGACAAGGGGCTGCTGGGCGGGATGACGGGGCTGCCGACGTCGGAGTGGCGTATCGGAACCGCAGAGGCCTCCCCGCCCGTCGCCGCCGACTGGCACGAAGCGGGCGCGATCGAGCACGTCTTCACCCATTTCTCGCTGACGCTGACCGTGCGTGTTGCGGAGGGGCAGGGGGATTTCGTCTGGACTGATCCGGACGAGGCGCTGGCGTCTCTGCCGACCGTGTTCAGGAAGGCGCTGGAGCGCGGGCTGGGCTGAGCCCTACTGCATCCCCGCCCGGACCTCGGCGCGCAGGGCGTCGATCGAGCGCAGGCCCTGATCAGTCCTGAACCGCCAGTAGGTCCAGCCGTTGCAGGCGGGCGCATTCTCGAACAGGGCCCCCAGCTTGTGGATC
>CANMXH010000205.1 GCA_947501315.1 Caulobacteraceae bacterium
GGCCGCCCCGGCGCGGGACCGCTGTTCGCCTCGGGGCAGGCCCTTGAGACCGAAGCAGACATTGTCGAGCACCGACAGATGCGGAAACAGGGCATAGTCCTGGAACACGAGACCAACTCCCCGCTGCTCCGGTGCAAGGGTCCGGCCCGATCTCGAGAGCAGGGTATCGCCCAGCCGGATTTCACCGCTGTCGACCGGTTCCAGACCGGCGATCAGGCGCAGCAGGGTGCTCTTGCCGCTGCCGGACGCGCCCAGCAGGGCAGTAATCTCGCCGGCCCGCAGTGTCAGGCCGGCCTCGGCGACAGCCTGACGCGCCCCATAGGCCCGCGATACGGAATGGACGGTCAGGACAGGGGTTCCGGGGGTCTGTATCATGTCGCCTCGGGTCGGGCCGGCGCGATCCGCCAGCTGAGCCACATCACGCCGGGAAGGGCCAGGGCGACCAGCATCAGGGCCGGCCAGCCGGCACTGGCCAGGCGCTCGTCCCGGGCATAGTTGTCGGCGATCACGGCCAGGGTGTCGAAGTTGAACGGTCGCAGGATGAGGGTTGCCGGCAGTTCCTTCAGCACGTCGATCAGGACGACGAGGCCGGCAGTGAACAGGGCCGGGGCTGCGATCGGCAGTTGAACCCGCAGGGCCGCAGCCGTGGGCCCTGCGCCCAAGGTTCGGGCCGCTTGGGTCATGGAGGGTGTGACCCTGGCCAGCCCGGCCTCAACCGGCTGGAGCGCAGCGGCCATCAGGCGCGCCGCATAGGCATAGAGAAGAAGCATCAGCCCCGCAGCGACATTGGCCGAGCCACCCGGTACCACGGACCAGAGCCATCCCGCCGGGATCAACAGGCCGATCGCCATTACGGCACCGGGCGTGGCATAGCCGAGGCTGGCCATCCGCCCGGCGATCGGGAACCGCTGTGCCGACAGGGCCAGGCTGGAGGCCAGGATGACGGTCACGACCGCCCCTGCCACGGCAAGTCCGAGGCTGTGGCGGGCTGCGGCGGCGAGGCGGGGCCAGTCCGGGACCACATCCAGCGAGGTCCAGACCAGCCAGCCCGTCGGCAGGAGCAGGCCGAGGCCTACCAGCGTCAGGCAATAGCCGGTGGCCGCGAGCGCCCTCGCGCCCGTCAGTCGGGTGACCGGCAGGCACTGCCCCCGCCCCCGGCCGTCGTCATAGGACCTTCCCCGGCGGCTGCGGCGTTCGATCCAGAGCAGCAAGGCCGAAACGCCCAGCAAGGGCAGGGCAAAGAGAGCGGCCGACGCCAGGGAGCCATAGACGAACCAGGCCCGGACCACGCCCGTCGTCAGGGTCTGGACGTCGAGGAACTGAACCGCGCCATAGTCCGCCAGCGTCTCCATGACCGCCAGAGCGACCCCGGCAGCCAGGGCGGGACGCGCCATGGGGACGGCGACCCGCATCAGGGCCTGCCGGGCCGTACACCCGAGAAGCCGGGCTGACTCAAACGCCTCACGCGGCAGGCTCACAAAGGCCGCCCTCATGGCCAGATAGACATAGGGGTAGAAGGCACAGGACAGGACGAAGGCCGCGCCGGGCAGGCTGCGCAGGTCGATCGGCAGGTCAAATCCTGCGCTGGCCCGCATCCAGACACGAAGATCTCCCGCCATGTCAAACAGATCGGCATAGGCATAGGCCATCGCAAAGGCCGGCATGGCAAAGGGCAGGGCAAGGGCCCAGGCCAGGATGCCGTGCCCCGGAAACCGGTACATGACCACCAGCCAGGCCGCGACCGTACCGGTAACTCCCGTGATCACAGCGACCAGTGCGGCGAGGGCCGCCGAGGTCAGCCCATAGCGGATCAAGTCCGGGCCTGCGATGTCGGCTGTCGCGCCGGACGCCGAGACCGCCACCACCCCGGCCAGCGGCAGGATGGCAATCAGGGCTGCCAACAGGCCGAGGGCGGCCAGCGGCGAGGGGCCTCGCCGCTGTTCCGCTCTCGCCGGGGGGGACTCTTTCGTCAGCGCCAGCCGGCGGTCGTCATCAGCGACTGCGCCTCCGCCTGTCGCCGGCCATAGACGGTGACCGACATGGGATTGGCACGGAAGGTGTCGTAGGCGTCGACCGGTGCGGGATTGGCGACACCATTGGCCGCCGTGAACTCATTATTGGCCGTGGCGAAGATGGCCTGGGCCTCGGGCGTCGCGAGGAATTCGAGGAATCGGATGGCATTGGCCCGGTTCGGCGCATGCTTCGCCACACCGCCGCCCGAGACATTCACATGGGTTCCGGCTTCACCCATGGACGGGAAGACCAGCTTGACCCGCTGGGTTACGGCCCGGTCGGCCGCATCCTCACCATTGGCCATCCGGATATAGTAGTAGGTGTTGGTCACGGTGATCTCGCACACCCCGGCGGCCACGGCCCGGATCTGGTCACGGTCGCCACCCTCGGGCGGACGGGCCATATTGGCCACCACACCCCTGACCCAGTCGCCGGCCTTTTCGGCTCCCCAGCTCTCGATCAGGGCTCCGACCAGGGACAGGTTGTAGACACTGTCCGACGAGCGGATGCAGAGCTTGCCGCGGAAACGGGGCGAGACGATCTCCTCATAGGTATCGACCTCGTCCGGACGGACCTTTGTCGTGTCATAGGCGACGACCCGGGCGCGCCTCGCCAGTCCGAACCAGTGACCTTCAGGATCGCGCAGATTGGCCGGGATGGCGGCCGACAGGGCGGTCGACGTCACGGGCTGAAGCAGACCCGCTTCCTGGGCCCGCCAGAGTGCCCCGGCATCGGCCGCGACGAAGACGTCCGCCGGGCTGGTGCTGCCCTCGGTCTGCATCCGCGCCATCAGCTGGTCGGGCCGGCCGTCGATACGGTTGATGCGGATGCCCGTCTTTTCCTCGAACATCCGATAGAGCTGCAGGTCCGCGTCATAGTGGCGGGCGGTATAGAGGTTCAGTTCGCCCGAGGATTGAGGGGGGCTCTGCCGGGCAGATTCGCCACAGGCGGATACGACAAGGGCGATCAGGGTTGCGGCCAGCAGCGGACGACGCAGGGACATGGGCATTCTCCAGCAAACACCGTCCGCCCTAACGATCTTGCGAAGCACTCGCAAGAGGGGCGCGTAGCAATGCCGCACCCGGCCCGAAAGGGCTGGCTACTCATAATGACGACGGTCTGGGGAAAATGGTCGGAGTGAGAGGATTCGAACCTCCGACCCCTGCGTCCCGAACGCAGTGCTCTACCAGGCTGAGCCACACTCCGACTTGAGGAGGGGGCTTATAGCGACGGCCTTTCCCGCCCGCAAGCAACGTTTCAAGGTCTGCGAAAATAGTCTGAAAGGCGGTTCTTGCATCCCCTGCGGCCTTCGCGTATCTCGACCGCCTTCCGGCGCTTTGGCCCCGGATGCGCCGGACCTGCTGGGGAATGGTGTAATGGTAACACTCCGGTTTTTGGTACCGTCATTCTAGGTTCGAGTCCTAGTTCCCCAGCCATCCGTCCCGCTGACGGGGTTACCCCCTTCGACACAGTTCCAGCTGGCCACTTCCTGAGGTCAGGATGGCCTTCGGCATTGAACGACCACTTGGCGTCAGGCTGGCCGGCGACGGATGGGTTGGGCAGGCGTGACCTGCGAACCAGCCGTCGATCCCGGCGATCAGCCGGGGCAGGGCGTGGCGCTTCACCGCCGCGAACCGCTACGCCATTTCCTTGAGGGTGGGCTTGGGCTGTCGCCCGAGCGTCAGTTCCGCTCCCAACCCTTGTCGACGGCCCAGACCGCGAAGGCATAGTCGTGCGCGACTTCCTTCAGATAGTCGAACCGGCCCGATGAACCGCCGTGGCCCGCTTCCATGTTGATCTTCAGCAGGATGGGATTGCCCGACGTCGTCGCCGGCCGCAACTTGGCCACCCATTTCTCGGGCTCCCAGTAGGTCACCCTTGGGTCCGACAGGCCGCCGGTCGCCAGCACCGCCGGATAGGCCAGCGGCCCGACCTGGTCATAGGGGCTGTAGCTCATCATATAGTCATAGGCCTCGGGATCCTCGATCGGATTGCCCCATTCGGGCCATTCGGGCGGGGTCAGCGGCAGGCTGGTGTCGCTCATGGTGTTGATCACATCCACGAACGGCACC
>CANMXH010000206.1 GCA_947501315.1 Caulobacteraceae bacterium
AGCGAATGCGTCAGGTCCGCCGTCACCGAAGCGGGGTGGCCCAGCAGGGCGACGCGCCGACCGTTCAGATCGGCCCTCAGCGCGGGCTCGGAAAGCAGGCGGTCGATGCCGAATTTCATGGCAGGTCCAGAATGAAAGAGTCGGGGTGATGGAAGTCAGGTCGGGCGGACGGATGGGCCAGTGCCCAGTAACTCATCTCGCCGTCGACGGTCTCTATCACCGCTGAAAAGCCAAGCCGACCTGCACCATGCGGCAGTTCGATCCGCGCTTCGAGTGCAACCATGTCGAACGCCCCGTCGAGTCCTTCCACGGTCGCGACCTCTTCTGCCGTTCGCATCCCGGCGCGAGGACCATCAAAGCGATAGGATGCCCAACGGCTCGATGGCGAGAGGTTGTATTCAACATAACCTTCTTCGGTGGCCACGAAGACCTCGAAACAGGTATGCCGCCAGAGATCGTCGGCCCTTCCCTGCCTCTCCTCAAGGGGCCAGGCGATTCGATCGACCTCGCCCTCGACTACAAAGCGCAGCCAAAGCAGCAGGCCGTCCCGCTCGACATGAACCTCAACACCCTTCGCGGGCGTGTTGGTCGTGACGGGATGCGGCTGCAAGATTGCCGTCGGAACCGGGGCTGTTCGCGCTTCCATAGGCCCGTGCTACACGCCACTCCCCTCCCAAGCCAAGCCTGATCCTATGACCGAGCCCGCCTTCAAGTCCGACTTCCTGCAAACCCTCCAGGCCCGCGGCTACATCCACCAGATCACCCACCCGGCCGAGCTCGACGCTGCGGCGGCCTCCAGCGTGGTCACCGGTTACATCGGCTTCGATGCCACCGCGCCCTCGCTGCATGTCGGCAGCCTTATCCAGATCATGATGCTGCGCCGCCTCCAGCAGGCCGGCGGCAAGCCCATCGTCCTGATGGGCGGCGGCACCACCAAGGTCGGCGATCCGACGGGCAAGGACGCCTCGCGACCCCAGCTGACGGACGAAACCATCCAGTCGAACATCGCCTCCATCAAGACAGTGTTCGAAAAATTCCTGACCTTCGGCGACGGACCGACCGATGCGGTCATGGTCGACAATGACGTCTGGCTGTCGACCTACGGCTATGTCGAATTCCTGCGCGAATACGGCACGCATTTCACCATCAACCGGATGCTGGCCTTCGACTCGGTCAAGCTGCGGCTGGAACGCGAACAGCCGATGACCTTCCTCGAGTTCAACTACATGCTTATGCAGTCGGTGGACTTCCTTGAACTGAACCGCGCCCGCGGCTGCACCCTGCAGATGGGCGGATCGGACCAGTGGGGCAATATCGTCTCCGGCGTAGATCTGGTTCGCCGCGTGGACCAGAAGGCCGCCTTTGGCCTGACCACCCCGCTGCTGACGACAGCCTCGGGCGGCAAGATGGGCAAGACGGCGCAAGGAGCCGTCTGGCTCAATGCCGAACAGCTCAGCCCGTATGACTACTGGCAGTTCTGGCGCAACGTCGACGACGCCGATGTGGGCAGGTTCCTGCGCCTGTTCACCGACCTGCCGCTGGACGAGGTCGCCCGGCTGGAGGCGCTGGAGGGTGCCGGCATCAACGACGCCAAGAAGACCCTGGCCGACGCCGCCACGACCATGCTGCACGGCGCTGACGCAGCCGCCACCGCCCGAGCCGCTGCAGAGGGTGCCTTTGAGCGCGGCACCCTCTCCGCCGACCTGCCGACCGTCGAACTGCCGCGTAAAGAAGTGATCGGTGCCATGATCGCCGCCGTGACCACAAGGGCCGGGCTGACCGCCTCCAATGGCGAGGCCCGCCGCCTCGCCCAGGGCGGCGGCCTGCGCCTGAACGACACGGCCATCGCCGACGGTGCCCGGCTGATCGAGGCGTCCGACGTCAATGCCGACGGTGTGCTGAAACTCGCCGCCGGCAAGAAGAAGATCGTGCTGGTCAAACCCATCCAGTTTTAGAGAGACCTGAAATGCCGGACATTATCGAAGGTTCGAAAGCCCCCGCGTTCGACATGGCCACCGCCGATGGCGGCCGCGTCTCGCTGGATGCCCTGAAAGGGCGCAACGTCGTACTCTATTTCTACCCCAAGGCCGATACGCCGGGCTGTACGACAGAAAGCCAGGACTTCTCGGCCCTTATTGCGGACTTCGAGCAGATCGGCACGACCGTCATCGGTGTGTCCCGTGATCCGGTGAAGAAGCTCGACCGCTTCAAGGCCAAACACGATCTCAAGGTCGTCCTCGCCTCTGATGAACCGGAGGACGTGACGGAGGCCTTCGGTGTCTGGGTCGAGAAAACGCTTTACGGTCGCGCCTATATGGGCATCGAGCGGGCGACATTCCTGATCGACGGCACGGGCGTCGTTCGGCGGGTCTGGCGCAAAGTGTCAGTCAAGAACCACGCGGCGGAAGTCTTGGCCGCCACAAGATCGCTCTGATCACGGACCGATCCGGGGACCGGCAACGGGGTAACTGTCGTTACCCAGATTCGCGAACTCGCTTCTCAAGCGAATAGGATAGGCGAATACCAACGTTCTTCGTGTTTGGGCAGTTGAAGTTGGTTAACAAGTTGTGAACAGACTTGTCCCGGGACTGCAGTATGGCGCATAACCCCTCCGTCGTGCGTTCTGGGGGCGTTGCGTAATGACCGTACAAGAGCCGTCTGTCCGGCCATCTCTGATCGGAACCTGGTTTCCGACCAGATATCTGTATCTGCGCGATGGCGACTCCGTCCGTGCCTGGGCTCTCACGCCCGTCAAGCAAGCGCTGGGTGCCGTGGCCGCTGTCCTTCTGGGTGGCTGGACGGTCCTGGCCTCTGGCAGCATGATCTTCGACATGGTGGCGCAGAGCCAGTCGGACCGCACCGTCGCCAGCGCCCGCGCCGCCTCTGAGCGGATGAACGCCGACCTGCAGGCCCGGCTGGACAGCGCCGTGGTGCGCATGACCGCGACCACCGGCTCGCTCGATGAAATGGCCCAGATGGTTGAACGCCGCCATGCGGCCCTGACCCAGGTGATGGGCATGTTCCGCGGCGTCGAGGGCGCCGAACAGGCGCTTCGGCCGGCCCCGGCCCTCAATCCCGAACGCTCGTCGCCGCTCCAGCGCATGATCGCCGTGCGGATGGATCAGGAGCGACTGATCGCCCGTGCCGAAACCGAGGCCCAGACCCGTGCTGAACGACTGCGTCTGGCCTTCCGCCTCGCCGGACTGAACCCGGCTGCCTACACGCCGCATGACGCGGCGCTTGGTGGACCGCTCGTCGAGGCCCGCGACCCACGGGCCCTGGCCGCCGTGCTGGACGTGGATGAAGCCTTCGCCGTGCGCATCCGCAACGCCGCTGACAACCTCTCCGACATGCGGTCCCTGGCCAACGCGGCCGAGGGCATGCCCTTCCGCCGACCGACCCAGGCCCGCACCACCTCGGGCTTCGGTGTCCGCTTCGACCCTTTCAACGGCCGCCCGGCCCTGCATCAGGGTCAGGACTTCGCCGCGCCGCTCAACACGCCGATCTACGCCCCGGCTCCGGGAACCGTGTCTTTTGTCGGAGTTCGTTCAGGGTATGGCAACACCGTTGAGATAGACCATGGTCGCGGTTTCAAGACTCGCTACGCCCACCTGAATGCCACTGCTGTCCGAGCCGGGCAGCGGATCAAACTCGGTCAGCCTGTCGGCGCCATGGGAACCACCGGACGCTCCACGGGCGTGCATCTGCATTACGAAGTGTGGATGAACGGCCGACCTCAAAACCCCGCCCGCTTCATGAGAGCCGGAGACCAACTTGTTCAACAAGACTAAATCCCCCGCCCCGTCGCCCCAGCCCCGCGCTGACAACGGTTCCTCGATCCCGCCGCTCCCCGATCTGCCGACGCCGGGCGGTTCGCCTTCGGCCCCGGTGCGCGCCGCAGCGTCCCCGGCACCCGGCGCGCGCGGTCTGTCGACCCTGTCATCGGACCTCCAGTTCGACGGCAGTATCTCGGGCGCTGGCGACCTTCAGATTGACGGCGCGATCAAGGGCGACGTCCGTGTCGGCCGTCTGATCGTCGGTGAGAC
>CANMXH010000207.1 GCA_947501315.1 Caulobacteraceae bacterium
ACATAGGACAGGGCTGCGAGGTCAGGCAGGGCCCCGACGGCCCGGAACTCGCGCCATGGTCCGGCGACGGAGGCCACAGGGGCAGGGGCGGCGAGCAACAGGCCGGTCTCCTCGAAGGTCTCGCGAACCGCAGCCATGGCCAGGGCGCGGGCGCGGCGGGCCGGCACCTCGCGGGTCAGCCGGGCCATATCGGCTGCCGACAGATCGTTGGCGGCGGCGGCGGTGAAGTCCGAACGGTCGATCCGGCCGCCGGGAAACACCCATTTCGACGCCATGAAGACATGACCGGGGGCCCGGCGCCCCATCAGCACCTCGGTCGCACCCTTGCGGATGCGCGTCAGGACCAGGGTCGCGGCGTCCTTCGGCGGCTGGCGTCCGCCGACGCGCGGCGCGTCGGTCAGGTCACCGTCCGGGTCGAAGGGTTCAGTCGTCGATACGTTCACCGGTCAGGATTAGCACCGACAGGTCCCGGGTGGGCGTGAAATTGCGCCGTCGGATCTCGAACTGCGTGGAACTGATCCTGCGCACGCCCTCACCGCAGAAGCTCACCAGATTGCGCGACCGGCCCTTGTCGACCACCATCCGGAAATCGCCGATCGGCTCAGCCCAGTTGGCGCCCGTGGTCAGGATGTAGTCGACCCAGGTCTCTCTCAGAGACAGGTTGCGCGCCCGCATCCGTCGCGCCCCGGCCCTGAAGGCGTCGTCAGCGCAGTAGCGGGCCGCATCCTCCCCGGCCGGGTCGACACCGTTCGGGGCCGGATAGCCGAAACGGCTGCCGGCCGAGCCACCGACGGCCGGCGTATACCGGTGGCGGACGTCGAGCGCTCGTCCGGCCGGGAAGACCTGGGTCCAGTAGTGGGTCGTCTTCAGCGTCCAGAGGGGCACCAGCTCAAGGCGCCGGACACCGCTGTCGGTCCATGAACGGTCCTCCAGCAGGCCCATCTCGACCAGCATGTCGATCTGCGGCCGGGGAAGGGTGGCAAGGGCCTGCATCGTCGCCTCGCCACGGGGCGAAAGCGGCAGGCCCAGACCGCGGATCATATCCGAGTGATCGACGTCCCCAAGGACAGCCTTCTGCTCAATATTGGTTGCAACCCGGCGGCCGTTCACGGTGGTGGTGAAAGGCATCTGCAACGGGTCCTCGATCGCGACATCGCTCTCGATACCCCCCCGCAGATCGGGCATGGGAAAGGCGACCAGCGTGCCGATGTCGCGGTCGGTGCGGTTGAAGAAGTGGTAGCGGACGCGGATTTCCCGCGCTGAGACATAGAGGTCTTCCGAGCGCATCTCGATGCCGTCGGTGCGCTGGAAGACCAGGCCGCCCGCACCCATGGATGCGACGCTGTCATTGGCTGCGGCCGGCGCGACGAGCATCGAGGCGGCCAGCAGGGCGGCGATGCAAAGGTTCGGTCTCATCATCTCCTCCTCCCGCCGCGAGACTAGCGGATCAGATGCGGTAGTGTTGTGACGATTTCGGCCATCAACGCCGCTTTCCCTTGCGGACGCCCTTCAGACCGCCTGAAGGGCGTCCGCCGCCGGGTGGCTTTGGTCCACCGGGACGGCCGGTCCCCCGTTTGGGGAAACCGCCGCCGCCGGGGCCGCGGGCGCGCTGGCCAAGGCGTGGCGCGGGGGCATTGGGATCACGGGGGGCGGGATCGGACAGCATCTCGAAGACCAGGCCGCCGGTGATGGGCGTGGCCTCCTTCAGCCGGACCTCGACATTGCGGCCCAGGGTCCAGCGCGCGCCGGAACGCTCTCCGACCAGGGCATGGGACTTGTCGTCGTGGGTGAAATACTCGGTCCCGAGGGTGGACACCGGGACCAGGCCGTCTGCCCCGGTCTCATCCAGCCGGATGAAGAGGCCGAAGCGGGTCACGCCGGTGATGCGGCCGGGGAAGGTCGCCCCGACCCGCTCCTGCAGGAAGGCGGCCATATAGCGGTCCATGGCAGCGCGCTCCGCGGCCATGGAGCGGCGCTCGGTCAGGGTCACCTGTTCGGCGATGGCGGGCAGTTCGGTGATCTCGCGGTCGGTCAGACCGTCCTTTCCTAGCCCCAGGGCCCGGATCAGGCCGCGGTGGACGATCAGGTCGGAATAACGCCGGATCGGCGAGGTGAAATGGGCGTAGCGGTCGAGGTTGAGGCCGAAATGGCCGACGTTCTCGGCCGAATAGATGGCCTGCATCTGGCTGCGCAGGACCACTTCGTTGACGACCTCGGCGTGGTCGCCGCCGCGGGTCTCGTCCAGCAGTTTGTTGAACCGTTTGGTCGTGGCGGGCTCACCCTTGGTCCAGGGCTTGCCGATGGTCTGGAGGAAGTCGCCGAGGTTGAAGAGCTTCTCCTGGCTGGGCGCATCGTGGACGCGGTAGAGCAGGGGCGTCTTCTTCTGCTCCAGCGTCTCGGCGGCGCAGACATTGGCCTGGATCATCATCTCCTCGATCAGACGGTGGGCCTCGAGGCTGACGCGGGGCTCGATCGAGATGATCTGGCCTTCGGCATTCATGCGGATACGACGTTCCGGGCTTTCGATCGCCAGCGGGCTGCGTTTCAGCCGGCCCTTGAGCATGGTCCGGTAGGCTGCCCACAGCGGCTCGAGGATGGCGGCCATGATCGGGCCGGTCGCATCGTCAGTCTGGCCGTCGATGGCCGCCTGGGCCTGTTCGTAGCTGAGCTTGGCCTGCGACCGCATCAGGCCGCGAACGAATTTGTGGCCGGTCTTCCGCCCGTCCCTGTCGAAGACCATGCGCACAGCGAGGCAGGCGCGGTTCTCGCCCTCCTTGAGGCTGCACAGACCGTTGGACAGACGCTCGGGCAGCATCGGCTCGACGCGGTCGGGGAAATAGGTCGAGTTGCCCTTGTCGCGGGCCTCGCGGTCCAGATTGGTGTTGGGACGGACGTAGGCGGCGACATCGGCGATGGCGACCCAGACGATCCAGCCGTCGGCGTTCTTCGGGTCCTCGTCGCGCATCGCATAGACCGCGTCATCGTGGTCGCGGGCGTCGGCGGGGTCGATGGTGATCAGCGGCAGGTCGCGCAGGTCCTCGCGGCCCTTCAGCGAGGGCAGTTCCTGATCCCCGGCCTCCTTCTCGACGGCCTCGGAGAAGCCCATCGGCACATTGTGGGCAGCGATGGCGATCAGGGAGGCGGCGCGCGCGTCGCCCTCGTGCCCGATCTTCTCGAGGATCTTGCCCCGTTTGGGCCCGTAACGCTGGTCGCCCTTCTCGATGGCGGCCAGCACCAGATCGCCGTCGCGCAGTCCCTCGGCCTGGGCGTGGGGGACCAGCAGGACGTCCTTCGACCTGCGGTCCACGGGTTCGACCCGGACCTCCTTGTTGGACCTGCGGATGACGCCCAGCACCTTGTTCGCACCGGCGTCGAGCTTCTTGATCAGCCGCGCTTCCCAGCCGTCCTCGCCCCGGGCGAATTTGACCAGGACGCGGTCGCCCATGCCGGGCGCGGGGCCGGTCTTGCCGCCGTTGTCGGGGATCAGCAGGGCGCGCGGGGCGTCGGCCGAGGCCTCTACCAGACGGACATAGAGTTCACCGTCAAGGTCGCGCTCGACGACATCGGCGACGCCGACGGGGGGCAGGGCACCGACCTCGGAAAAGCCCTTGCGGCCGCGCTTGCCCAGTTTTCCGTCTTCCTCGAGCTCCCGGATAATTTCGCGCAACATGCGTCGCTCATGGCCCTTGAGACCGAAATGGCGGGCGATATCGGCCTTCTCGGCCGTTCCCGCATCGCGCAGGAAGGCGAGCAGGGTGTCTTTGTCGGGAAGACCGGCGGGCGGCCTCTTGGTGTTCTTTGTCATGTGGATTCCTTGATACCGCGCTTCGGCACTCTTCGAGAGGCGAAATCTTGCGTGGCTTGTGATGGGGAGAGGGCGCGCCTAGCTTCCGGCGCAGAAGCCCCCTGGAGTTTGTGAATGTCCCTGGCCGCCGTCCCCGTCCTGTCCGGTCCGACCGGCTCCCTGCTGGACCTGATCGGCAAGACGCCGATGATGGAGGTGACGAAGATCGATACGGGCCCGTGTCGCCTGTTCCTCAA
>CANMXH010000208.1 GCA_947501315.1 Caulobacteraceae bacterium
ACGCCCGCGCCGCCGACCGGTTCGACGGCCGCGCGCCCGAGCCGCGCGCCGGTCTGCGCGCCGGACATATGCCCGGGGCCCTCAACCTGCCCTTCCCCGGCATACTGAACCCCGACGGCACGATGAAACGGGGCGAGGCCCTGGCGCAGGCCTTCCGCGCGGCCGGGGTCGACCTGGACCGCTCGGTGGTGACCACCTGCGGCTCGGGCGTCACCGCCGCCATCCTGAGCCTCGCACTTGCCGTGCTGGGCCGGCCGTCGCGTCTCTATGACGGCAGTTGGGCCGAATGGGGCGGACGGGCGGACACCGCCGTGGCATCCGCCCCACCCGACTGAGCCTCAGTTCGCCGGCGCCACGTCCGGCAGTTTCAGGTCGTCCGGTACCACCGCATCGGTCTCGCCGCGCGACACCACCGTCGCCGCCACCAGATCGCCGGTGACGTTCAGGGTGGTGCGGCACATGTCGAGGAAGCGGTCGACGCCAAGGATCAGCCCGATGCCCTCCGCCGGCACCCCGACCATCACGAGAATCAGGGCGATGACCGGCAGCGATCCCGCCGGCACACCGGCCGTGCCGATGCCGCCGAGGATACAGACCAGCATGACCACCAGCTGCTGCTGCAGGTTCAGGTCGATACCGAAGAACTGGGCCAGAAACAGGACCGTGACGCCTTCGAACAGGGCGGTGCCATTCTGGTTCGCCGTGGCCCCCACGGTCAGCACAAAGCGCGAGATCCGCTTTGGCAGCTTCAGCTTCTCTTCAGCAGCCTTGATAGCAATCGGCAGGGTGGCGTTCGACGAGGCGGTCGAGAAGGCCACCACAAAGGGCTCACGGACACCGATGGCGAATTTCACCGGGTTCATCCCGCCGAAGATCCAGACCAGCAGCGGATAGACGATGAACATGTGGATCGCCATCGCGCCCACGGCCACGCCCGCATAGGCCCCCAGCCTGACCAGCAGATCCCAGCCGAACACGGCCGAGAGATTGAACATCAGGGCGGCAATGGCGATCGGCGCCAGTTTGATGACCAGATTGATCAGCTTCATCATCACCTCGAACAGGCCCTGCAGGGTCTGCTGAAGCGCATCCGTGGCCGGCGACTTGGCCATGACCATGCCGATGCCGAAGATCAGGGCGAACACCATCACCGGCAGGATCTGGTTCTCGGCCGCGGCGGTGAAGACATTGGACGGGATCATGTCGAGGAAGAACTGGCCCGCCTCGATCGACTTGGGCGCATTGCCGACAATGGTCGCGGCCCCCTCGGCCCCCTGGGCCAGCAGCTGCTGCGCCAGGACGGGATCGACCCCGTCACCGGGGCGGAAATAGTTGACCATGCCCAGGCCGATGCCGACGGCGATGGCCGAGACGATGATCGTGAACACCAGGGTCTTGAAGCCCACCCGCCCCAGCGACTTCAGATCGCCCATCTCGGCGACGCCGACGGCCAGCGCCGCGAACAGCAACGGCAGAACCAGCATGAACAGCAGGCGCAGGAAGATCTGGCCCACCGACTTGATGATGTCCATCACCCAGGGAAGGACCTCGAGGCCCATGATATTGACGTAGAGCCCTCCGCCCATGCCGACGGCAAAGCCCAGCAGCATCCACAGATAGAGCGGCACCCCGCCACGTTTTTTCGTTTCCATTCTTACCCCCTGGCGCCTGTCCCGGCGTCCTATCGAATCGGCAGGGCATAGATCAGCCCTGCCGGTCTTGCGTTCCATTGTGCGTTAAGCCCACGGGCCAGGTCGAGCGAGGAATCCGTCCCGAGGTTTCGCGCAAAGATTTCACCGTAGTTTCCCTCGGCCTCAATGGCCGTTTTCGCCCAGTCACTGCGCAGGCCGAGCATGGGTCCGACATCGCCCTCAACGCCGAGCAGGCGGCGGACGGCCGGATTGGGCGACTCCTCGGCCATCCGTCCCGCATTCTGACGGGTCACCCCCAGTTCCTCGGCCAGGATCAGGGCATTCAGCGTCCAGCGCACGATCGAGGTCCAGACCTCATCGCCGCGCTTCACCGCCGGCCCGAGCGGCTCCTTGGAGATGACATCCGGCAGAATGACATGTTGTTCCGGGTTGGCCATTGTCGTCCGCGCAGCCGCCAGGGCGGAAATGTCGGCGCTCAGGGCGTCACAATCCTCCCGCGCATAGGCCGCCCGCGCCGCCTCCTCATTGGCGGCGACCACCGGCGTGTATCGCAGGGCCCGGGCACGGAACCAGTCGGCGACATTCAGTTCCGTGGTCGAGGCGCGTTGCACGCACACCCGCGCCCCGTTCAGCTCGGCCCCGGTGGCGAGGTCCAGGGCACGGCGCACCAGAAAGCCCTGACCGTCATAATAGTTCACCCCGGCAAACTGCACACTTTCACGTGCCTCCCGCGACAGGGTCCAGGATGTCGAGCGCCACAGGACATCGACCCGGCCGCTGCGCAGGGCTTCGAACCGCTGGCTGCTGGTCAGGGGAACGAAGCGGACGGCGTTGGCATTGCCCAGCACCGCCGCCGCAAGGGCGCGACAGAAGTCGGCATCGAAGCCGCGCCACTCGCCGCGATTGTCCGTATAGGCGAAGCCGACCAGCCCCTCGTGCACGCCACAGTTCAAACGGCCGCGTTGCCGGATGGCCGCGAGGGTCGGACTCGTGAATTCAGGTGCCGCAGTCTGGCTCGGGGCGGGCGGCTCGACACCGTCTGCGGTTTGGTCGGGGCGATCCCCGCCTCCACATGCGGATACCGCCAGGGCCAGAACGATCGCCAGTGCCCTCGCGACGCCGCTGACCGTCCCTCTCCCCGTCGATTGCACCTGCATCCGCGTCCCGCCCAAATTCGTCAGACCTTGCGCCCCGCCTGCTTTAGAGGCCCTTGCAGGCTGAACCGCAACCCTCCACGCCGGCGCGCATGACCGATCGAACCGAACGCACACGCCTGATCGCCTCCGCCACCCGCCGCGGCCCTGGACCTGTTCGGCCTTGAAGATCCGAACGATCTGATCACCGATCTCGAAGGTGGTCTTGCCGCCTGGCGCGCCCAGCAGGACTCGAACCTGCAACATCCCGCTTAGAAGGCGGGTGCTCTATCCGGTTGAGCTATGGGCGCCCTTTGGCCAGCACGCGCGGCGAGCATCGACCGCAACGCCTCGCGCCTCCAGTAGCGCGAAGCGCAGCAGGCGCAAACAGACCTCAATGGGTCCAGGAGACCTTTCGGCCCGTTGCGAAATTATCCGCATAGGCCTTGAGGATCAGAGGCGGGTCCTGCGGCTCGTGCAGGCGGAACGGGATGCCATGGCGCTCGGCATAGGCCACCGCCTCCCCGGCCGTGTCAAAACTCAGCCGTACCTGGCCGTTCATGTCGCTGGAACCGGTCCAGCCCATCAGCGGGTCGATGGTACGCGCCGAAGCCGGCTCGAACTCCAGCCGCCAGCCTCTGGACGAGGCCTTGCCGGACTGCATCGCGGTCTTTGCGGGGCGATAGATGCGGGCGAGCATGTAGGATCCTCGTAACGATGGCGGCCGGAGCCGCTCACCGCCCAGTTACCGCGAGGTCGGCGCGAGGTCCAGCACTGCCCTTGGTCTCGCTGCGCGCGTTTCGCCTGCAATTGCGCTCGCGCAAGCCGGATCGGAAAATCAGGCGCACCCTGCCGGCCCACTCTGATCCGGGACGCCACCGATGATCGCCATCCTTCCCACGGCTGCGGGGCACCCGCACTACAGCCGTGTCTCGATCGCCCTGCACTGGCTGATGCTCGTCCTGCTGGCGGCCGTCTACGCCTGTATCGAGCTTCGGGAATACTATCCGCGCGGGAGCGACATCCGCGAGGGACTGAAGACCTGGCATTTCATGCTGGGACTTTCGGTTTTCGTCCTCGTGTGGGTGCGACTGGTGGCCCGCTGGCGCACACCGCTGCTGGCCCCGGAACCAGGCTGGACCCGCTGGCCTGCGGCCGCCGGGCATCTGGCGCTCTACGGCCTCATGATCATCATGCCCATACTGGGCTGGACGGCCCTCAGCGCCGACGGCAAGGAGATTCCCT
>CANMXH010000209.1 GCA_947501315.1 Caulobacteraceae bacterium
ACGCTTGAGCAGAATGCAAAACGCCTGATCACAATGCGAAAGCGTGTACGATAGTTAACGCGGAACGGGACACGACCGCGTGAGTTTGTGTGGACAATGTCAACACATCTGACATATACGTTGTCCACACAGAGGAGGTGAAGCCATGCAAGCACCCACATTACAAAGAGTACCGGCTGGGCGTGGAGTGACCCTCAACATTCGCGCGGAGCCGCGCCAACGCGATCTAATTGACCGCGCCGCCCATGCGCTTGGAAAGAACCGCTCTGACTTCATGCTTGAGACGGCATGCAAGGAGGCAGAGGCCGTTCTATTGGATAGGCGCTATTTTGAGTTGGATGAGGATGCGTTTCAGTCCTTCCTAATTCGGTTGGACGAACCAGCTCCGACAGCGGAGTTGGTTAGACTATTGGCCTCGAAGGCTCCGTGGGAAAAATAACACCGCCCACTCGGCTAACCCCGGACCATGACGTATCCGAATTCCGCTCTATTGAGCCGGAACTAGACGATTGGCTGCGCCGGAAGGCTCTAAAAAATGAGTCTTCCGGTGCTTGCCGGACATACGTCGTCACGGATGGTGAAAGGGTCGTAGGGTTCTACTGTCTCGCGACGGGTGCAGTCACCCAAGCGGAGTCTCCCGGCAGGGTTCGCCGGAACATGCCCGATCCGATCCCCGTGATCATTCTCGGCCGACTGGCTGTGCATGGGGACTGGAGCGGCAAAAAAATAGGCTCAGGGCTGGTCAAGGACGCCATTCTCCGGACGCTCCAAGCTGCCGAGGTCGTTGGCATCAGAGCAATCCTGGTCCACGCCAAGAGCCAGGCATCGAAAGACTTCTTCGAAAAGAAGTGCGGTCTGGTGCCTTCGCCCGTTGATCCTATGACGCTCATGATAACGCTAGAAGATGCTCGGCGGGCCTTGATCTCAGGCCGACCTTAGGCAGGTTTTTCCATCTTGGGGCTAGTTTTACCGGCTGCTTGCCAGCCTGATGCGGCTTGTGCGGCGTGTTAACGAGGTTCCGCAGAACCCGCTCAAACTCGGCATCGTCTTCTGACGATTCAGGCTTAGGCTTTTCAGTCACGGCAAAATCCCTACCACCTTCACCGTTCCAAATCCCGCTTGCGGACGACGACCTCATCCTGATGGGTAAGGTCGCTGTCATGTGGGGTCAGATCGACGAGGGCTTCAACAGCATGCTCAGATGGGTGCTGAAGCTTGATCCAAAGGTGTGAACCGCCTCGGCCTCATCCATCTGCTCAGCACTGATGTGAATCGGGACAAAAACCCCCGCCGCATCCGGCGAGGGTTGAGCACCGGCCTGTCCGGTAGAACCACTGGACGGGGCCGTTTGCTTTGTCACGTATATCATTACCCTCAAGGGGAGAGGGTGCCAGTCAGGCCTTCATCGCGACGGTGAGGTTCTCCGCGACCTTGTCGAGGAAGCCCTCGGTGGTCAGCCAGCCCTGCTCGTCGCCGACCAGAAGCGCCAGGTCCTTGGTCATGAAGCCGGCCTCGACCGTCTCGACCACGACCCGCTCGAGGGTCTCGGCGAAGGTGGCCAGCTCGGCGTTGTCGTCCAGCTTGGCGCGGTGCGAGAAGCCGCGCGTCCAGGCGTAGATCGAGGCGATCGAATTGGTCGAGGTCGCCTCGCCCTTCTGGTGCTGGCGGTAGTGGCGGGTGACGGTGCCGTGGGCGGCCTCGGACTCCAGGATCTTGCCGTCCGGGGTCATCAGCACCGAGGTCATCAGACCCAGCGAGCCGAAGCCCTGGGCCACGACGTCGGACTGGACGTCGCCGTCGTAGTTCTTGCACGCCCAGACGAAGCCGCCCGACCATTTGATGGCCGCAGCCACCATGTCGTCGATCAGCCGGTGCTCATAGGTCAGGCCGGCAGCCTTGAAGTCGGCGGCAAATTCCCGGTCGAACACGTCCTGGAAGATGTCCTTGAAGCGACCGTCATAGGCTTTCAGGATGGTGTTCTTGGTCGACAGATAGACCGGGAAATTGCGGCCCAGACCGAAGGCGAAGCTGGCGCGGGCGAATTCGGTGATCGAGTCATCGAGGTTGTACATCCCCATGGCCACGCCGGCCGAGGGGAACTGGAACACCTCATGTTCGATGACCTGACCGTCGTCGCCGGTGAAGGTCATCATCAGCTTGCCGGGGCCGGGGACGAGGAAGTCCGTGGCCTTGTACTGGTCACCGAAGGCGTGACGGCCGACCACGATCGGCTGGGTCCAGCCCGGCACCAGCCGCGGCACGTTCGAGCAGATGATCGGCTCACGGAAGACGACGCCGCCCAGGATGTTGCGGATCGTGCCGTTGGGCGACTTCCACATCTTCTTCAGGCCGAACTCGGCCACGCGGGCCTCGTCAGGGGTGATGGTGGCGCATTTGACGCCGACGCCGTGCTTCTGGATGGCGTGGGCCGCGTCGATCGTCACCTTGTCGTCTGTGGCGTCGCGGTTCTCCATCGACAGGTCATAATAGTCGAGTTCGACGTCCAGGAAGGGGTGGACCAGCTTGTCCTTGATCCACTGCCAGATGATGCGGGTCATCTCGTCGCCGTCGATGTCCACGATGGGATTGGCGACCTTGATCCTGGTCATGCGGGTTCGCGCCTCTGATTGGGAATGAATGTGTGGCGGCGGTATAGCGGGGCAGGCGGGTGGGTGCAAAGGGCGGCGTCAGCCGAGGATCAGCCTCAGGAAGGCCGCGTCCGACCAGTCCGTCCGGTCACCCGCCATACTCGCCAGAATCCCGTCTGCCTGACGCACGATCACCAGATCGCGGTCCGGAACCAGATAGAGCCGCTGGTTGCCGGCACCGGCCGCCATATGCACGGTCGGCAAGCCTGCCAGGACCGCAGCCGAGGAATCGATCAGAGATCGTGGGCTTGGCGGCACCAGACCGGGACGCAGCAGCCACCATGTCAGACCATAGCCCGGGTTGGCGGGGGTCGGCCGAAAACAGTCGGCCAGCGCCGCTGCATCGACGATCGCCCGCCCTTCGACGCGGCAACCGCCCTGTACAAAGGCCCCGAACCGGGCCCAGTTGCGGGCGTTGAAGCGGGCACCGGAGGGCAGATTCGGCTGGCCGGCCTGTCGACGCCAGGGTCCATGCGTCACCCCGGCGGGCCGAAACAGCCGGTCTTCCATGAAGGTCAGAACATCGCGGGCCGGGCGGTCGACCGCCGCCAGTTTGCGGCGCACGATTTCACCGAACACCTGGAACGGGGCCGGACCGTAGCGAAAGACGCCGGGACCTCCGGCAAAGGGCTGGGCCACAGAGGCGGCATAGGTGGCGGGCCGCCCGAGGGTGCCGCCGCCGACACCGGAGGACAGGCTCAGCAGGGTGCGGATGGTGGCCGCGCTCCGAACGGGGTCATCGCGCCACTCGGTCAGGGTATCGGCACAGGATTCGTCGAGGGACAGCAGGCCGTCCTGCACCATGGCGGCGGCCAGGATACCGCTGAAGCTCTTGGTACCGCTGGCCAGTTCGTGCGTCGCCTCGGCGCTGGAGCGAGGATAGTCCTCGAACAGGATACGGCCGCCCTGCATCACGAGAAAGGAAACGCCGCGCCGCTGGGCCGAATAGGCGGCGGCTGCGGCGAAGTCGCCGGACTGGCTCCATGCCGCGTCCGGGAGCACGCCAAGGGCTGCGGCTCCAACAAATACACCGCGTCTGTCGATCAGCATGACCAGCTCCACAGATGAGTTGAAGGTCTAACGGCAGGGCCACCCCGTGTCCGTCGCCAGACCTGCCCCGGGCCGGGCACTCAGTCCCGCATAAGACCTTCCAGCACCGCCAGAGGCACCGAGCCGTTCAGCAGCACACGGTCGTGGAAGGCCTTGAGATCGAAGCCCGGACGGGCCTCGGCCTCGGCCCGCAAGCGGGCAATCACCGTCTGGCCCAGCTTGTAGGAACAGGCCTGGCCGATCGAGACGCAGTAGCGGTCGATCTCCTTCTCGGCCGACTCGGGCGGCTCGCCGCATTCCTCG
>CANMXH010000210.1 GCA_947501315.1 Caulobacteraceae bacterium
AGGCTTTGCCCCGGAGGCGGGGCTGCCGGCCAACCGTCCGATCTGGACGAAGGCCGGCGTCACGGTCTCGCTGAGGCAGAACCCCGGGGCCGCGGCGCTGGTCCGGGTGACCTTCAGCAGTCTCGACGCCGAAGGCTATTAGGCGGCTTCCAGCTGGCCACAGACAAAGGCGACCTCGCCCGCTTCCAGCAGCGCGGCCAGCACCGGCTCGGCATTCTCCGGCGCCACGATCAGGATGAAGCCGATGCCGCAGTTGAAGGTGCGGCGCAGTTCGTGATCCGAGATGCCGCCGACCTCGCCCAGCCACTGGAAGACATGCGGCACAGGCCAGGCGTTCCAGTCGAATGTGGCGTGGAGCCCGTCGGCGATGCAACGCGGCGGGTTCTCGATCAGGCCGCCGCCGGTGATGTGGGCCGCGCCCTTGACCAGACCGGCCTTCATCAGAGGCAGGACAGGCTTCACATAGATGCGGGTCGGCTCCATCAGGGCCTGTGCCAGGGTCCGGTCACGGGCGAAGGGCGCGTCGTCGCCCCACGAAAGGCCCGACTTTTCGACCACCTTGCGGATCAGGGAATAGCCGTTCGAGTGCGGACCCGAGGAGGCGAGGCCGATGATGATGTCGCCGGCGGCCTGACGGTCCAGATACGGCAGGGCATGGCCGCGCTCTACGGCGCCCAGCGAAAAGCCCGCCAGATCATAGTCACCGCCCTGGTACATGCCGGGCATTTCGGCGGTCTCGCCACCGACGAGAGCGCAGCCGGCCTGACGGCAGCCCTCGGCGATTCCGGCCACGACGCGCCGGGCGGCGTCGATCTCGAGCTTGCCGGTGGCGTAATAGTCCAGGAACAGAAGCGGCTCGGCGCCCTGGGCCAGAAGGTCGTTGACGCACATGGCGACCAGATCGACCCCGACGCCGTCATGCCGTCCGGTCTCGATGGCGATCTTAAGCTTGGTGCCGACGCCGTCCGTGGTGGCGACGATCAGCGGGTCCTCAAATCCGGCCGCCTTGAGATCGAAGAGGGCCCCGAATCCCCCGAGCGAGGCCTCCGCACCGGGACGGCGGGTCGACTTCGCCAGCGGCTTGATGGCGTCCACCAGCATCTCGCCGGCGTCGATATCCACCCCCGCATCGGCATAGGTGAGGCCGTTGCGCAGGCTGTCGGAGGTGTCGCTCATCGGTCACGGGCCTGAATCAGTGGGCGGAATTGTGCGGCGGGTCTTGCCACAACCACGTCGCGCGGGGCTATAGCATCCGAATGACGCCTATCACCACCACCGAGGCGCTTCGCGCATTCTGTCAGCGCCTGGCCGACCAGCCCTTCATCACCGTCGACACCGAGTTCATGCGGGAGACGACCTACTGGCCGCGGCTGTGCCTGATACAGGCCGCGTCGGCCACGGACGCCGCCATCATCGATCCGATGGCGGAAGGGCTGGATCTGGAGCCCTTCCTCGACCTGCTGCGCGATCCGAAGATCATCAAGGTCTTCCACGCCGCGCGTCAGGACACCGAAATCTTCGTCAAGCTCGGTGCCATGCCCAGACCGATGTTCGACACCCAGGTGGCGGCCATGGCCGCCGGCTTCGGCGATCAGGTTTCGTATGAGGCGCTGGTGCGCCAGATGCTGAAGCAGGAGGTCGACAAGGGCAGCCGGTTCACCGACTGGGCCCGTCGTCCGCTGTCGGAGGCCCAGCTGGTCTATGCGCTCGGCGACGTCACCCATCTGGCCGCCCTCTATCCCAGGCTTCGCGACCGGCTTCAGAAGGAGGGCCGTCTGGACTGGGTCATGTCCGAGATGGAGAGCCTGACAGATCCGGACCTCTATGACACCGATCCGGAAAAGGCCTGGAAGCGACTCAAGCCGAAGAAGTTCAGCGCCAGATACCTTTCAGCCTTCGTCGCCACGGCGGTCTGGCGCGAGCGCACCGCCCAGGAACGCGACCAGCCGCGCGGCCGCATCCTCAAGGACGAGGCCATCGACGAGATCGCGGCCCAGGGGCCGACCGATCCCGACGCCTTCAACCGCCTGCGCTCCGTGCCCAAGGGTTTCGGTGCCTCGCGACTGGGGCTGGAGCTGTCGGCTGAACTGAAGCGGGTCCTGGCCGATCCCGAGGCCCATGCGCCCCGGCTGGACCGCCCGGCCCACAACCAGCCGGCTCCGCCGTCAGTGGTCGAACTGCTCAAGGTGCTGCTCAAGGCCAAGAGCGACAATGCGGGCGTCGCCACCAAGCTGCTCGCCAATGTCGCCGACCTCGAGAAGATCGCCCTCGACGACGAGGCCGACGTCGACGCCCTCAAGGGCTGGCGCCGCCAGCTGTTCGGCGAGGACGCGCTCAAGCTCAAACGCGGCGAGATCGCCCTGGTGCTGAACGGCGCCCGAGTTGAGGTGGTGGAGATCGAATAGAAAAAAGGGCCGCTCTTTCGAGCGGCCCTTTTGTTTAGCCCACCGTCGCCTTGACGATCTTGCCCGGCGAGCGCGGCGGCTCGCCCTTGGGCAGGGCGTCGACGTGGTCCATGCCTTCGATGACCTCGCCCCAGACGGTGTACTGGCCATCGAGGAAGGAGGCGTCGTCCAGGCAGATGAAGAATTGGCTGTTGGCGCTGTTGGGGTCAGACGTGCGGGCCATGGAGCAGACGCCGCGGGCGTGGTTCTCTTTCGAGAACTCGGCCTTCAGGTTCGGCTTTTTGGAGCCCGAGGTGCCGGTGCCGGTCGGGTCGCCGCCCTGGGCCATGAAGCCGGGGATGACGCGGTGGAAGACCACGCCGTCATAGAAGCCTTCGCTCGCCAGCTCGGTGATGCGGGCGACATGGCCGGGGGCCAGGTCGGGACGAAGCTTGATGATCACGTCGCGGTCGGCGCCGTCGCCGGTGTCGAGTGAAAAGGTCAGGGTCTGATCGGCCATCGGCGCGCTCCTTTTTGAATTGTCGCGGGTCCATAGCCCGCAAACCCGCTGACGGCTATGTGGATGCGATGACTGACGAAGAAAAGCCCGCCGAACGCAGACGGATGGTGCGCCCGCCCTCGGGCGGCACCGCCGCCGGCCGCGGCATGGGCACCAAGATGAAGACGGCGGACACCAAGTCGATGTCCAGCCAGCAATGGATCAAGCGCCAGCTGTCCGACAAATGGTCCGAGCGCGCCCGCGCCGAGGGCTGGCGCAGCCGCGCGGCCTTCAAACTGCTGGAGATCGACGACCGGTTTCACCTGATCCGGCAGGGCAGCCGGGTCATCGACCTGGGCGCCGCGCCGGGCGGCTGGGCCCAGGTGGCGGTCAAACGGGGCGCGATCTCCGTGGTCGGGGTCGACCTGCTGCCGGTCGAGCCGGTGCCCGGCGCTGTCATGATCCAGGCGGACTTCACCCATCCGGGGGTCGATCAGCAGATGATGGACCTGCTCGGCGGCGCGCCGGACCTGGTCCTGTCTGACATGGCCCACAACACCGTCGGCCACCGCCAGACGGATCACCTGAAGATCATCGCCCTGATCGAGATCGCCGCCGATTTCGCCATCCGCACGCTGAAGCCCGGCGGGCATTTCGTGTCGAAGAATTTCCAGGGCGGCGACGCCGGCGGGGTGCTTGCGAGGCTGCGCGCCGAGTTCGAGACGGTGAAATACGTCAAGCCGGAGTCGAGCCGGAAGGACAGCGCCGAGGTGTTTCTCGTGGCGATGAACCGGCGCTAGGCCGAGGCCATTTCCGCCGCCCGGGCGGCCCTGCGAGCCTCGATACGGTTCCAGATCCGGTCGTGGGCCGTGAAAAACACCGTCTGCACCAGCGGCTCGATCAGGCCGATGGCGAGGGACACGCGCCAGTCGCGGGTCAGGGCGAAGGCGACGGTTACAGCGACCACGAAATGCATCAGGCCATAGGTGACGGACTTGGCCGCGACCTGTTTCAGAGAGCGGGGCAGGGCGTGGCCATGGCCGGCG
>CANMXH010000211.1 GCA_947501315.1 Caulobacteraceae bacterium
GCCGCGACCAGAATCTTGTCGGTCGTAAAGCAGGGAACCAGGAAGGCGAGACTGTCCCCTTCCTTGAATTTGAGTTCCGAGGGGTCCTCGACCTTGCCCTTGGCCGCCCGGATCCAGCCGCGCTCGGACAGGATCACGGAGATGGCCTCGCGCGGGATGAAGGCTTCCACCGAGGCAAGGGCCGACGAATCCACAGCCTCGGCAATCAGGGTCCGGCGTGGCGAGACCAGCGCCTTGCGCACCGTCTCCAGATCCCTGCCGACCTGTTTCCACTGTTTCGCCGGTGAGGAAGACAGCGACTGTAGTGCGGCAAGTTCGTCTGACAGTGTCTTGTATTCATTCTCGATTGTCATTTCCTCGATCCGCGCCAACTGGCGCAGGCGAGTGTCGAGGATGAAGTCGGCCTGGAGCTCGGACAGGCCGAAACGGGCAATCAGGACAGCCTTGGGCTGCTCCTCTTCGCGGACAATCCGGATGACCTCGTCGAGGTTGAGGAAGACGATCCTCAGGCCTTCCAGCAGGTGCAGCCGCTTCTCGACCCTGTCGATGCGCCAGCCGGCGCGGCGGACCAGCACCTCGCGGCGGTGATCAAGGAAGGCCTGCAGGCAGGCCTTCAGCCCCATGACACGCGGCGTGCCTGTGGCGTCCAGCACGTTCATGTTGATCGGGAAGCGGATCTCGAGGTCGGAGAGCTTGAACAGGCTCTCCATCAGCACCTCGGGTTCGACCGTCCGGCTCTTGGGCTCGATGACCAGCCGGATGTCCTCGGCCGACTCATCCCGCACATCGCCCAAAAGAGGGGCCTTCTTGTGCTCGATCAGGTCGGCGAGGTCGGCGATCAACTTCGACTTCTGCACCTGGTACGGCATCTCGGTGACGACGATGCGCCAGAGGCCTCGGCCGAGGTCCTCGGTCTCCCAGCGGGCGCGCAGACGCACCCCGCCCCGGCCGGTCTCATAGGCCTCAAGGATGGAGGCGTGTCCCTCCACAGCGACGCCGCCCGTCGGGAAGTCCGGACCCGGGACGATCCCGGCCAGCTCTTCGGTCGTGGCGTCGGGGCGTTCCAGCAGCAGGTGGCAGGCGTCGATCAGTTCGCCGACATTGTGCGGCGGGATCGAGGTCGCCATGCCCACAGCGATGCCGGACGAGCCGTTGGCCAGAAGATTGGGGAAGCCGGCCGGCAGGACGATCGGCTCTTCATCCTGATCGTCATAGGTGGCCTTGAAGTCCACCGAGTCCTGGTCGATGCCCTCCATGAGGAGCACTGCGGCCGGGGTCAGCTTGCATTCGGTGTAGCGCATGGCTGCGGCGTTATCGCCGTCGATATTGCCGAAATTGCCCTGACCGTCGACCAGCGGATACCGCTGCGAAAAGTCCTGCGCCAGTCGCACCAGGGCGTCATAGATCGAGGCGTCGCCGTGCGGGTGATAGCCACCCATGACCTCGCCGACGACCTTGGCGCATTTGCGCGCCGCCGCCTGCGGGTTCAGCCGCATCTGGTGCATGGCGTACATGATTCGCCGGTGCACGGGCTTGAAACCGTCGCGCACATCCGGGAGGGCGCGATTGGTGATGGTCGACAGCGCATAGGCCAGATAGCGACGCGACAGCGCTTCGCTCATCGGCTCATCGACGATGCGTCCGCCTTCCGGCGGCGGGGTATGAACGGTCATGAGACTTCGAATCGGGTGTTTCGGTCCCGGAGTCTAGGGTCCCGGGGTGCTAAACCCACACCCCGTCGCGTCAGTCCACGGCCAGATCGCCGACCCGGATCGCCTGCTCCAGCCGGACCGTGCCGTTGACGTCCCGGATCTCGGCCAGAACCGTCGGGTGTTCGCCACCCCAGCCGATCGTCAGCAGGCCGAAATTCTGGTCGCGGAACACTTCGCCGATCCTGAGGGCATTCGGCGGGGTCACCGGCCAGACCTCGGTCAGGCCCGACGAGGTAATGTCCCACAGCGGATAGGGGGTGTTGACGTCCAGCCGCGAGATTTCGCCATAGTGGGTGTCCCCGGACAGACAGATCAGGCCATCGGCCTTGCGGTCACGGATGGCGGCGATCAGGCGCTGGTGGTCGTGAGCGAAGTTGATCCAGCCTTCCCAGCCGGCGAAATCGGCGAGGACCTGCAGGCTGGAGCCAAGCACACGCACGTCAGCCGGGACCGAGAGCTGCTCTTCCAGCCAGCGCCACTGGGTCTCGCCCAGCTGGGTGGCCGTCATGTCGGGATTGCGGGCATAGGGGCCCGGGGTCGGCTCACCGGCCTTGGCCCGCTTCCCGACCCAGGCATCATAGTCCTGGTCGCCCAGTTCCAGCGACACCAGCGGGGTCCGGTTCCAGCGCAGGTCGGGCAGGATGATCTGGACGCGCCGTCCCGGTGGTCCAAAGACATGGGCGGTATAGATGCCGTCGCGCGTCCGGCGCGGGCTGTCAGCCGGGGCACCGAAGAAGTCCAGGAACAGACGGCGGCTCTCCTCCTTCATCGGATAGTCGGCACCGGCGTCATTCTCGCCGAAATCATGGTCATCCCAGATCGCCAGGATCGGGATGCCGCTGGCCTTCAGCCGCTGGAATCCCGGCTGGGCGGCCAGCTCGGCATATTTCCGGCGCATCACCGCCGGGTCGCGGGTGTCGAGGTAGACGTTGTCGCCGAGGAAGATGAACAGGTCCGGCCGGGCGGCCAGCACAGCGTCCCAGATCGGCTGGGGCTTGTCGCTCTTGGCACAGGAACCGAAGGCGATCCGGGTCAGGGTCCGGTCGCTTTGCGAATGGGGATCAGGCTCCGCGCGAACGCTACCCGCGATCAGACCGGCACCCACGGTTCCGGCCATCAGGCCACGTCTCGAAAGGCTGTTCATTTCACCATCTCCGGGCTGAAAAGGGAAACGGGGCGCACCGCCAGGATGCGCCCCGTCCTTACACGCTTCTGGTATGCGATCAGAAGCTGCGACGCAGGGTCATGAAGGCCTGACGCGGCGCACCCGGCAGGAAGGTCTGGCGACCGGCCCCGTTCTGGAAGCCGCCCGAACCGACCGTCGAGATGTGGTCCTCGTCGAACAGGTTGGTCACGTTGAACTGGACTTCCGTCCCGTCCAGCCAGTTGCCGCGATCGATGAAGCGGTAGCCGGCGGTCAGTTCGAACAGGGTGAAGGCACCAACCGACTCGTCGTTCAGGTAGCTGGAGAAGCGCTCGCCGGTGTAGGCAGCGGCGATCGTGCCGTAGAGGCTGCCGTCATCATAGGACAGCTCGGCGCGAGCCAGGGTCTCGGGCGTGTTGACCACGGTCTTGCCGGCCGTGGCAGCGACGAGGGCACCCGTGCCGTCACGGACGTCGTTTTCATAGGTCGAGTCGTTATAGCTGAACGATCCAAAGGCCGACAAAGCGTCGGTGAAGGACCAGACCGCAGCCGCCTCGAAGCCGCGGCTTTCGACCGAACCCACGTTCTGGATGCCGTTTCCGAGACCCAGGATCGGAGCCCCGAGCGCGACGCCCAGCAGACGGTTCTCGAACTGGACATCATAGACGGCCATCGAGCCCTGGAGCTGTTCGAAGCGGAAGCGCCAGCCGGCTTCAATCGTCTTCGAGCTTTCCGGCTCGAGGGTCGTACGCAGGGCCGCGAAGCCGGCCGCCGATGCCGAGAACGGACCGCCGGTGTTCGAGGATTCGAAGGCACGGAGGTTTTCGGCATAGGAGACGAACAGCTGGTGGTCGCTGTCGATGTCCCAGGCAACGCCGACCTGGGGCAGGAAGTTATCTTCTGCCTTGATGGTGCCGGTCTTGTTGCTGCCGGTGACGGTGGTGGCCGAGTTCTCGACGCTCAGCGACTTGAAGCCGGCATTGACGGTCAGGGCCTCGGTGACCGACCAGC
>CANMXH010000212.1 GCA_947501315.1 Caulobacteraceae bacterium
ACTGTGCCCCACATGGGCTGGTCGCGGCTCACAAGCGTCTGTGCCGACCCCCTGCTCGAGGGCGTCGAGGACGGTTCATACGCCTATTTCGTCCACGGTTTCGTCTGCCCCGAAGGCCCCGCCACCCTCGCCCGCGCCGACTACGGCGGACCGGTTCCGGCCGTCGTCCGCAGCGCCAATCGCTGGGGCTGCCAGTTTCACCCCGAACGCTCCGCCGCGACCGGCGCCCGCATCCTGAGAAACTTCCTGGAGCTCCCCGCGTGATCGTCTATCCCGCCATCGACCTGAAGGACGGGATCTGCGTGCGGCTGATGCACGGCCGCTTCGACGCCGTCACCCGTTATGATGACCAGCCCCTGGCCCGTCTCGCCGCCTTTGCGGCGGCCGGCGCGACCTGGGCCCATATCGTCGACCTCGACGGGGCCGAGGCCGGGCGCGCGGTCCAGCACACCCTGATCGGAGAGCTCGCCCGCGCCGTCGACATCCGGATCCAGTCCGGCGGCGGAGTCCGCTCCGCCGCCGATGTCGCGGCCCTGATCAACGCCGGTGTCGCGCGGGTCGTGGTCGGGTCGCTGGCGGTATCCCAGCCTGAAACCGTGGCCGACTGGCTGCGCCGCTTCGGTCCGGACCGCATCACCCTGGCGATCGACGTCAAGGCCGACGGGGACCGCTGGGTCCCGGCCCTGAAGGGCTGGACCGAGGCGGCCCGGGTCGACCTCTGGACCGCGCTCGATCGCTTTCCGCCCGACCTGGCACGCCACCTGCTGGTCACCGATGTGGGCCGCGACGGGGCCCTGACCGGACCCAATCTCGACCTGCTGGGCGAGATCATCCGACGTCGTCCCGACCTGAAGGTCCAGGCCTCGGGCGGGGTCGCCTCGGTCGCCGACCTGACCGCCGCCGCCGCCCTCGGTTGCGACGGTGCCATCGTCGGCCGCGCCCTCTACGAGAACCGGTTCACCCTCGAAGAGGCGCTCGCGGCCGAGGGGGCGGCATGACCGCGCGCCGCATAATCCCCTGTCTGGACGTCCGGGACGGCCGGGTGGTCAAGGGCGTCCGCTTCGAGGGCCACGTCGACATGGGCGACGCCGCGGACCTGGCCGCCCGCTATCGCGACCAGGGGGCTGACGAGCTTGTCTTCTACGACATCACCGCCAGCCCGGAGGGCCGGACCCTCGACTATGGCTGGGTCCGCGATATCGCCCGCCTGCTCGATATCCCCTTCAGCGTCGCCGGCGGGATTCGCTCGGTCGATCAGGCCGCCCTCTGCCTCGACCACGGGGCCGACAAGGTGTCCATCAACTCCCCCGCACTCGAACGCCCCGACCTCATCGGCGAACTGGCCGGTCGCTTCGGCAGCCAGTGTGTGGTCGTCGGTGTGGACTCCCGACGCGCGGGCGAGGACTGGGTCGTGCACCAGTACACGGGCGACCCCTCCGCCAGCCGCGCCGCCGGTCGCCTTACCCTCGACTGGATCGTCGAGGCCCAGACCCTCGGCGCGGGCGAGATCGTGCTCAACTGCATGGATGAGGACGGCGTCCGTCGCGGCTATGACATCGCCCAGCTGACCGCTGCCCGCGCCCTTCTGACCATCCCTCTGGTCGCCTCGGGCGGGGCCGGTGCGGCCCCGCATTTCCTCGATGTGTTCGAACAGGCCGACGTCTCCGGTGCCCTCGCCGCCAGCGTCTTCCACACCGGGACCCTGACGATTCCCCACCTCAAGGCGTTCCTCTCGGATGCCGGACAGGAGATGAGACTGTGATCGACCCCGCCACCCTCGATTTCGCCAAGTCCGGCGGCCTCATCCCGGTCGTCGTCCAGGACGCCGCCACCCTGCAGGTGCTGACGCTCGCATACATGGACCGCGCCGCCCTCGACGAGACGATCGCCTCCGGCGAGGCCACCTTCTTCTCGCGCTCGCGCGGCGGGCGCTGGCGCAAGGGCGAGACCTCGGGCGACCGACTGCATGTCGTCTCCATCACCCCGGACTGTGACGCCGACGCCCTCGTCCTGAAGGTCCGGCCCGTCGGCAATGCCTGCCACCTGAACCGCATCAGCTGTTTCGGCGAGGAGGACGCGCCGGGCCTCGGCCGGCTTGCGCGACTGGAGGCAATCATCACCCACCGTGCCGCCGCCGATCCGACGGAAAGCTGGACCGCCCGCCTGCTCGCCGAGGGCGTCAAACGCGTCGCCCAGAAGGTCGGGGAAGAGGGGGTGGAAACCGCCCTTGCCGGCGTCGCGGGCCCGGATTCGGAACTGGCATCGGAAGCCGCGGATCTGGTCTATCATCTCATGGTGTTGCTTCGCGCCCGTCACATGGTGTTTCAGGATGTCCTCGACGTCTTGGCGCAGCGCGCGGAAGAGGCCAGACACAAGTCCGGTCCAGCCGGGACCTGATTGAAGGAGAGCGCATGGCGGCCCTGGTGCTGTTCGGCGGCGGTGGCGACCTGGCCATGCGGATGCTGTTGCCTTCGCTCTATTTCCTCGAGCTCGACGGCCTGCTGCCCGACGGGCTGAAGATCATCGGCGCGGCGCGCTCGGACGAGAGCCGTGAGGACTATGTCGCCAGGGTCCGCACCGCGGTCGAAGGCAAGGCCCGGACCGACGACGCCTGGTCCGAGGAAGCCTGGGCCCGACTGGACGCCCGGCTGGACTATCTGCCGGTCGACGCCACCGACCCCGCCAGCCTGAAGCCGCTCAAGGACAAGGTCGGCGACATGAGCGCCACCGGCGGCGTGACCAGCTTCCTCGCCGTCTCGCCCTCCCTGTATGGCCGCATCGTCACCGCCCTGAAGGCCGCAGGTCTGGCGAACCCGACCGACCGGGTCGTGCTGGAAAAGCCCGTCGGCCGCGACCTGAAATCCTTCCTCGAGATCGACGACGCCGTCGCCCACGCCTTCTCCGAGGACCAGGTCTTCCGCATCGACCACTACCTCGGCAAGGAGACGGTCCAGAACCTGATCGCCCTGCGTTTCGGCAACACCATCTTCGAGCCGCTCTGGAACAGCCTGTCGATCGACCACGTCCAGATCACGGTCGCGGAGACCTTCGGCGTCGGCGACCGCTGGCCCTACTATGACGAATACGGTGCCCTGCGGGACATGCTGCAGAACCACATGCTCCAGCTGCTCTGCCTGGTCGCCATGGAGCCGCCGTCCGACCTCGATCCGGACTCGGTCCGCAACGAGAAGGTCAAGGTGATCCGCTCACTCCGTCCGATCACGGAGCATGAGGCCGAGCGTGTGACGGTGCGCGGCCAGTACGTCGCCGGAACCAGCGAGGGCAAGCCCGCGAAATCCTACAGCGAGGAGCGTGGGCAGGCCTCCGACACCGAGACCTTCGTCGCCATGCGGGTGGACATCGACAACTGGCGCTGGGCCGGCACCCCCTTCTTCCTGCGCACCGGCAAGCGGCTGGCGGAAAAGCGCACCGAGATCGTCATCCAGTTCAAGCCGGTGCCCCATTCGATCTTTGACCATCGCGAGCGCGGTCACATCGAGGCCAACCGACTGGTGATCGAGCTCCAGCCCGAGGAAGACATCGCCCTGTCGGTGATGAACAAGAAGCCGGGTCTGGATCAACGCATGCGGTTGCAGCCGATCCGGATGTCCCTGTCCTGGGGTCAGGGCGACAAGGCCGCCAAACCACCCCGCCGCCGCATCGCCTATGAGCGGCTGCTGCTCGACGCCCTGTCCGGGGACTCCACCCTCTTCGTCCGCCGTGACGAGGCCGAGCAGGCCTGGAAATGGGTCGATGAGGTCTCCGACGCCTGGCGCAGTACGGCCTTCAAGCCCAAGGAGTAT
>CANMXH010000213.1 GCA_947501315.1 Caulobacteraceae bacterium
GGCCTGCAAGGACATCGACGGCAGCCTCGTCTAGGCCGCTATCGCGCGCGACGCGGTCGCTCGCTGCGGAAGAAAACGAAGGGGCCGCGGAGCGATCCGCGGCCCTTTTTCCGGCTATTGGACGGGCGCCGCCGCCAGTCCCTGCGCAAACGCTCGCAGCATCTGAAGCCAGATCACCGTCGGCTCCCGCAGCTGTTCCGTTCCGTTGCCGGTCAGCACCGCATCATACTGCACCACCGCCCCTGCCACGCCCCCCGGCTCGGCCGGCATGAAGAAGGCCTTGAGGAAGCGGTTGTCGCGGTTCCATGCGTTGATCTGCTCCGGGGTGATCGGCCCCGAGAAGATGGCGCTGTACTGAATGTCGTCGCACAGGCTCGGGCCGCAGGCGTAGAAGGTCAGGTTCCAGGGCAGGGGCTCGTCCGCAATGTGCAGACTGGTCACCCCGTCGCGCAGAACCGGTTCCCTGACGTTGCCGCCCAGACCCGCCAGCCATGCCTTGGCATCGGCGACCGAAACGCCCGTGGTCTCGACCACCGCCGCCGGCGGGGTCTGTGCCAGGGCCGCGCCGGGCAGGGCGACCGCAAGGGTCAGGGCGGAAAACAGGACGGGCAGGCGCATGGGCGATCTCCAGGGACGGCCGAAGTTAGAGCGATCCGCCCGAGCGGAATTGTGGCACCCGTCTAAGCAATTCTCTCACGCGCCAGCCAGTCGGCGCTCGCCATTTCATTGAGCCGCGACACCGTCCGTTCGAATTCGAAGGCCCCGACCCCCTCGCGATACAGACCCTCCGGCGCCGCCCCGGCCAGAACCACCAGCCGCGTCCCGGCCTCGTAGAGGGCATCGATCAGGGTCACAAACCGCCGCGCCGCCTGCTGATTTTCGGGTCCCATCACCGGGACATTCTCCAGAAACAGGGTGTGGAACCGCTCTGCGATGGCCAGATAGTCCTGCGGTCCCAGCGCTGTGCCGCACAGCTGGTCGAAGGTCGCCCGCGCCAGCCCGCCGTCGGTGCGCGCGATCACCAGCTCGCGGCCCAGCACCGTCAGCCGGGTCGGCGTCTCCTGCTGCTCGCCCTTGAGCTGCTCCCACAGCGCCTCGAACCCCGTGCGCTGCCCGGAGTCAGTATCCGTGTACCAGACCCGCGTCCCCATGAGCCGGTCCAGCCGCCAGTCGCGCGGCCCGGCGACGCTGACCACCACGCATCGGCGCTCCAGCATGGCGATAAAGGGCAGGAAGAGCTGGCGGTTGATCCCGTTCAGATACAGCTGGTCCGGTGCCCGGTTCGAGGTCACCATCAGAACGACCCCCCGCTCGAACAGGGCCTCGAACAGTCGGCCCAGAATCATGGCGTCGGCGATGTCGGTGACCTGCAGCTCGTCGAAACACAGCAGCCGCGCCTCGGACGCAATCAGTTCGGCGACCGGCCGGATCGGGTCGTCGCCTTTTGACTGGCTGAAGACGGCCCTTCGTGCCTTGGCATCACCCTCGCGCCACTGGCGGACCAGATCGTGGACCCGGGCCATGAAGGCATGGAAATGGGCGCGGGACTTCCGCGGCTCGGGGACCGTGGCGAAGAACATGTCCATCAGCAGGGATTTTCCGCGCCCCGGCGGCCCGCACAGATAGACGCCGCGCACCTCGGGACGGCCGCCAAACAGACCGCGCCGACCCAGATCCTTCTCCAGCCGGGTCAGGGCCTCGACCACCGCGATCTGCGACGGATCGGGGGTCAGCCGGCCCTCGGCGAGGCGACGGTCATATGCGGTGCGTATGCGTGACGGCATGGTTCCCGGGCTTAGCGGTGCCCGCGACCGCTGAAAAGCGATTGCTTCGCGCCCGCGAAGGCCTACATGCCAGTTTCATCCCCGCATTGCGCCCTCAAGCAGCAAGCGACCGCGTCGCGAGCACAGGGCGTCCGAAGGACCAACACCTATGGGTTACAAAGTCGCCGTCGTGGGCGCCACCGGCAATGTCGGCCGGGAAATGCTGAACATCCTCGAGGAACTCGAATTCCCCGTCGACGCCATGCACGCCGTCGCCTCGCGCAAGTCCAAGGGCGTGGAAGTGTCCTGGGGCGACAGGACGATCAAATGCGAGGACATCGAACTGTTCGACTTCTCGTCCGTCGACCTGGTGCTGATGAGCGCCGGCGGTGAGGCCTCGCGCCTGTGGTCCGAGAAGATCGGCAAGGCCGGCCCCATCGTCATCGACAACTCCTCGGCCTTCCGCATGGACCCGGACGTGCCGCTGATCGTGCCGGAGGTGAACCCGGACGCCATCAAGCTGGCGACGAAGAAGAACATCATCGCCAACCCCAACTGCTCGACCGCCCAGCTGGTCGTGGCCCTCAAGCCCCTGCATGACGCGGCGAAGATCACGCGGGCCGTGGTCTCGACCTATCAGTCGGTCTCTGGTGCCGGCAAGGCGGGCATGGACGAGCTGTGGAACCAGACCAAGGCCATCTACGGCCTCGGCGATGCCCGGCCGAAACTCTTCCCCAAACAGATCGCCTTCAACGTCATCCCCTTTATCGGGGCCTTCCGCGACGACGGCTATACCGATGAGGAAGCCAAGATGTGGAATGAGGTCCACAAGATCATGGACCCCTCGATCAAGCTGACCGTCACCTGCGTGCGCGTGCCGGTCTTTGTCGGTCATTCCGAATCCGTGAACCTTGAGTTCGATCGCCCGATCAGCCCCGACGAGGCCCGTGCCATCCTGCGCGAAGCCCCCGGCGTCATGGTCATCGATAAGCAGGAGCACGACGGCTACATCACCCCCGTCGACGCCGCCGGCGAACACGCCGTCTATGTCAGCCGCATCCGCAAGGACCCGACGGTCGAGAACGGCCTGTCGCTGTGGATCGTCTCCGACAACCTGCGCAAGGGCGCGGCCCTCAATGCCGTCCAGATCGCCCAGCTGCTGGACGAGACCGGGACCATCAAGCCGTCGTCGGGATATCGCAGCATCACGGTCTGACGACCGTGCCGACCACGCCGTCCGCCACCCCCCGCGCCGCCCTGGTCTCGGCCTTCGGCTGCTATGTCATGTGGGGGTTCATGCCCCTGCTGTTCATGGGGCAGGGCGCGCTCGGCTTCGACTCGCTCGAAATCCTCGCCCACCGTGCCCTCTGGTCAGTGGCGGTCGCCGGCCTGCTGGTGCTGCTGGCGAAACAGGGCGGTCAGGTCCGTGCCGCCTTCGCCTCGCCCCGGACCCTGGGCTGGCTGACGGCTTCGACCCTGCTGATCGCCGTCAACTGGGGCCTCTATGTCTGGGCCACGACGCATGAGGCCACGCTCGAGGCCAGCCTCGGCTATTACATCAACCCGCTGCTCAACATGGTCGTGGGCCTTTGGTTGTTCCGCGAGAAGATCGACAAATGGGGCTGGGTCGCCATCGGCCTGGCCGCGATCGGCGTGGCCTTCCAGACCGCCGCCCTCGGCCGCCCGCCGTGGATTTCCATCGTCCTGGCCATCAGCTTCGCCAGCTATGGGGTGATCCGAAAACGCGTGCCGATCGACGCCCAGGCCGGCCTGCTGGTCGAATGCCTGCTGCTGGTTCCCTTCGGCCTGGCCTGGGTGCTGTGGCTGCAGCACACCGGCGCGGGCGTCGCCTTCGACAGCCCGGTCAACACGGCGTGGGCCCTGCTCAACGGCCCGGCCACTGTCCTGCCCCTGGCCCTGTTCGCCTGGTCGGCCCGGCGCCTGCCCCTGTCGACCCTCGGCTTCATCCAGTTCCTCGCCCCGACGCTCCAGTTCACCGTCGGCGTCTGGGCCGGCGAGGCCCTGAC
>CANMXH010000214.1 GCA_947501315.1 Caulobacteraceae bacterium
CCCTGTGGTGGAACGACAGCTACCACGAGACCATGCTGTGCTTCACCAACAACATCCCCCAGCGGGATGGAGGCACCCACCTTTCGGCCTTCCGCGCCAGCCTGACCCGGATCATGGGCAGCTATATCGACGCGGCCGGCGCAGCGAAAAAGGAGAAGGTTTCGGTCTCGGGCGAGGACGCCCGCGAGGGCCTGACCTGCGTCCTGTCGGTCAAGGTGCCGGACCCCAAATTCAGCTCCCAGACCAAGGACAAGCTGGTTTCCTCCGAGGTCCGTCCCGCCGTCGAGGGCCTGTGCTCCGAAGGTCTGTCGACCTGGTTCGAGGAACATCCGGTCGAGGCCAAGGCCGTCGTCGCCAAGATCATCGAGGCCGCCGCCGCCCGCGAGGCCGCGCGCAAGGCCCGCGACCTGACCCGCCGCAAGACCTCGATGGACATGGCCTCCCTGCCCGGGAAACTGGCCGACTGCCAGGAACGCGATCCGGCCAAGTCCGAACTGTTCATCGTCGAGGGCGATTCCGCCGGCGGCTCGGCCAAACAGGCCCGTAACCGCGAGAACCAGGCCGTCCTGCCCCTGCGCGGCAAGATCCTGAACGTCGAGCGGGCCCGCTTCGACCGGATGCTGTCATCCGAACTGATCGGGACCCTGATCCTGGCGCTCGGCACCGGCATCGGCCGCGACGATTTCAACGCCGACAAGCTGCGCTATCACAAGATCATCCTGATGGCCGACGCCGACGTCGACGGTGCCCACATCCGGACCCTGCTGCTGACCTTCTTTTACCGGCAGATGCCGGAGCTGATCGAGCGCGGCCACGTCTATATCGCCCAGCCGCCGCTCTACAAGGTCTCCAAGGGCAAGCAGTCGCGCTACCTCAAGGACCAGTCCGAGATGGACTCCTACCTCATCGAGGAGGGCTCATCCGAGGCCGAGCTGGACCTGCCGACCGGCGAGCGCCGCACCGGCCTTGACCTGCAATCCCTCGTCCGCGAGGCCAAGGCCTTCAAGGCCGGCGTCGATCGCCTTAGCCAGCGCGCCCCGGCCTTTGCCATCGAACAGTCGGCCCTGGCCGGCCTGTTCGACGAGGCCGCCGCCGATCCGGCGACGGCCGCGGCCCGCCTCAACCTCTATGCCGAAGAGGGCGACGGTCCGTGGACCGGTTCGCCGGGAGCCCAGGGAGCCGTGGCCTTCGAACGCGTCCGTCGCGCCGTCAACGAACGCATCGTGCTGGAAGAGGCCCTGATCCGCTCGCTGGACGCCCGCCGTCTGGCCGAACGTGCGGCGGCCTTCGAGGGCCTGTTCGACAAGCCCGCCGTCTTCCGCCGCAAGGACAAGGCGGTCACCGTCCGTGGTCCGCTGGACCTGCTCGAGGCGGTTCTCGACGCCGGCAAGAAGGGCATCGCCATCCAGCGCTACAAGGGCCTGGGCGAGATGAACCCGGAACAGCTGTGGGAGACCACGCTCGACGTCAACGCCCGCACCCTGCTGAAGGTGCAGGTCGAGCATCAGGAAGACGCGTCTGACCTGTTCGCCAAGCTGATGGGTGACGTGGTCGAGCCGCGCCGCGAGTTCATCCAGGCCAACGCCCTCGACGCGGCGGTCGACGCCTGAGGCTCAGTTCCGGCCGGCGTCGACGAAGTCCTTGATGGTCGGCCAGATTGGCGGCTGGGCCCGCGACCCGTCACAGACGACCTGTTCCAGAAAGTCCGGCGAGGTGTTGGCGCGGACCGGCACCCATTCCGCGCCCTCCTCAGGGTAGCGGCCCATCTCCGCGCCGTCGGGGCCGTATTCGACCATCCCCGCCGTGCGCCAACGGCTGTTCGATCCGCACTGGAACTCGAAAGTCTCGATCGTATGGCTGTAGTCGCCGGCGTCGCCGGTCCGCGCCACGGTCGCAACCAGCACCCGCGTGATCTCACCCTCGACCACAATGCTGTCGACGTCCGCCATGAAGACGCTGCCGGTGCTGCGCGAGTACGGATGCCAGGTCTCGGCCGCGGCCTGTGTCGCGCAAAGCCCCAGCAGAGCCAGACCGCCCAGTAGATATTTCACGATGACCTCCCCGGATCCCAGGTGACATGATGCGCGGCTGGACGGCTTTGGCAAGAGCGAGGTTAAGCGGCCTTGCGAAGTCCCGCCGGCGCGGCCAGGAGCGGCTCAATCAGCCAGTGCGCCAGATACCGCACCACCGGCACGGCCACTCCGTCGCCCGTAAGATGACAGGCGGCGCTGTAGGACCCGGGGAGCCGATAACTGTCGGGCAGGCCCATGAGCCGGGCCGTTTCCCGCGCCGACATCAGACGGGACCGGACCTGCCCGGCTTCGACCACCAGCAGGGTCTGACGGCTCGATCCGCCCCCCGGCGTCCTCAGGCAGCCGGCGATGTCGAACCGCACCTCGGCCCGCTGGACCGCTGAACCGGCGGTGTCACGGCGGGTTCTCCTGTACAATGCTCCGACGCGCCGCTCGCCGGACCGCTGCGCCGCCTCGACCTTGGCCAGATTTTTCGGCGACATCAGCGTCAGTAACCGGCCGGTCTCTGCCGTCGAATGCCAGCGGACGTCCGCTGGTGCGGCTTCGACAACAGACTCCAGTCCCAGGTTTGAAATCCCGGGCTCCGGCAGGCGCCACCAGACCATCCGGTGCCGCAAGGCGTCCGGTAGCCGGTCCACTGCGCGCCGCAGGGCCGGTGTATGGAACAGGCCGTCAGCCCCCGGCGTCGTCGTCGCCGGGGCGATGGCTACGTCCTCACGCACACCGATCACGAACAGCCGCGGCCGGGACTGCGGCAGGAAGCGGTCGGCATTGATGACCAGCGCCCCGGACCGGTAGCCGGCGTCGGCATAGGTCTGGCAGATGACCTCGAAATCCCGTCCGCCATGAGAGGTCAGGGCTCCGCAGACATTCTCTACGGCCACGATTCGCGGTGCCCGGTTACCGGCAGCCAGGCCGCGCGCCAGAGCCCAGAAGTCGTGAAACGTGCCTGATCGCCGGCCCCCAAGACCCGCGCCGGCGCCGGCCAAGGACAGATCCTGACAGGGAAATGACCCCCACATCAGGTCCGCCACGCCGGGAAGGTCTGCGGCGGTCAGGGCTGCGATGTCCGCCACCCGCAATCCGGCGTCACCCCAGTTGGCGCGATAGGCCGCTGCCTTGGCCGGATCCAGATCATTGGCCAACAGGCATTGCCAGCCTTCTCCAAGGCCGGCGCGAACCATGCCGCCACCGGCAAAGAATTCATAAAAGCGCCCCGGCGCGGGCTCCCTGACGGACGATTCGACCATATCGAGACGCTGACGCGAGCGGGGGTGGAAGTCCACAGACGGCCCCGTCCAGGAAAAATCCGGTGTCGCTAAAGCTTATGAAAGGGTCGGCGTGTGAGGGTTTCCGGTCAGCACGGAACCGGCATGCCCGTCATAAAGTTTGCGCTCGTTGTCGTCTTGCTCTTCGGCCTCGGCATCCCGACCGGAGCCGAGGCCGCGACCCAATCCCGCGAGAGCCGCATCGAGCTGGCCCGGCGCGTGGAGGAACGCGCCGCCGCGACGAGCTTCCCCGCCCTTGAGGCCTTTGGCGAGGCCGCCATGGCCGTGCCGGGTCGCGAAGGGCTGAACCGGCTCTATCATGTGATGTGGATCAGCCTGAACCAGGGCGATTTCGAACGGGCCGAGGTCTGGAACAACCGACTGGCCGCCGCTGCCCTGGAGCGTCGGGACCAACGATACCAGATGATTGCCCGGCTGAACGCCCTGTCCATCCGTTACGACAGCGGCGATATGGCTGCCTCGG
>CANMXH010000215.1 GCA_947501315.1 Caulobacteraceae bacterium
ATTTCGAACGGTCGAAGGTCGGGTTCGGCGGCGAACCGCGCGGTGCTGTCAATCCCATGGGAGGCAAGGTTTCGACGCCGAAGGGATGATCCTTGGTATCCCTTTCATTCGCATTGATTTCCGAGGCGGAAACAAAGGCGAAACCGGCTTCGGCCGCCAGCTGTTTCACGAACGCCTCCTGCACGTAGCCGTTGGCGGCGGCCGGGTCCTGATCCTCTTCCGGGCCGAGTCTGTGCTGTTCGATGCCCAGAACGCCACCCGGACGCAAGGCGGCATAGGCGTCGGCAAAGGCCTTCTCGGCGATGCCTGCCGCCATCCAGGCGTGAATGTTGCGCATGAACAGGACCAGGTCGGCCGTGCCCGCAAGGGTTACAGGCCCCGAGGTCGGCCCGAACGACGAAAGCTCGATCTCGCCATAAAGGCGGCGGTCGTTGGTGAACCGCTGCTGGAAGGCGGCCATCAGCGCGACCTGGGACGGATCGGCGCCGGGGCCGGTCTGGAAGCCGGCGGCGACGTATTTGCCCGCGCCCTCGGCGAGGTAGGGGGCGAGGATCTCTGTCCACCAGCCGCTGCCGGGCCAGAATTCAACTACGGTCATGCGGGGTTGGAGGCCGAAGAAGCGCAGGGTCTCCATCGGATGTCGGGCGGCGTCGCGGACCTTGTCCTGGGCCCGCCAGGGACCCGCGACGGCCCATTCCAGCGATCCCTGGGGCGGGCCGTCGGGTGTGGGTGGCGGTTCAGCGGTTTTTTCCTTGCGACCGCAGGCCGCGAGACCGGTCAGCGTCAAGGCCGCGGCGCCGGAGAGTAACCCCCGGCGCGACAACGACAGCCGCCAATCCTGTCTCGAATTGCTCATCCAGTTCCCCTGGAGGCCGATACTGCACATTTCAGACCAGCCGACCGAGGGCTGGGCTTAACCGTGTTCCCGGGCCCGGTCAAAACGGATCAAAACAGGGTCGGACATCAGCCGGGCTTGCGGAATCGCAGGGTCATCCGGTCGCTTTCGCCAATGGCGTCATACGCGGCGCGTTCTGCCTCGGTCAGGGGCGTGGGCCGGTCGGTGGCATTGTTGGCACGCGGGGCGCTGGTGCGAACCGGCGGCAGGGTCCAGACGCCGAAGGGATGGTCATGATCATCCTTGGGATTGGCGTTCAACTCGCTCCGGGCATCGAGCACGAAGCCGGCAGCCTGGGCCGCGCGAATGATGTAGCTCTCCGGCATATAGCCGGTCGGGGCGGTGACATCAGGGTTGAGGCCGTCTTCGCTGCGATGCTGTTCGACGGCCAGTACGCCGCCGGGCTTCAGGGCCTTGAAGAAGGACGCCAGAAAGGCATCGGTGCGGCCCGCACGGTGCCAGTTGTGGAAGGCCCGCGCGACCAGGACCATGTCGGCCGTGCCGTCGGCGATACCCATGCCGTCCTGCGGGCGATTGACGGCCACATAGGTTCCGCCCGTGGCTTCGGCATAGGGCTGCAGGATGGCGCTCCACCAACCGCCCGCACCCGGCTGGATTTCGACGATGGTCGAACCCGGGGTCAGGCCCCAGAAGGTCAGGGTCTCGAACGGATGGCGATAGACGTCGCGCGCCACATCAGCGGCGGGCCGGGCGGCGGAGCCGATCGCAGCCTGAAGCGCCGTGTCTTCCTGCAGTTCGGGCGGCGTCATGGCGGCACGACGTGCGGTGCGCTCGGCCGGTGTCTCGTCCAGCGTCGGCATGGCCGGCAAGGTCTGGGCTGAGCCAAGGGAAGGCAGGGCCAGCGCGGTCGTCATGACAAGGGCGAGCAGGCGCATCGGGTCTCTCCTGGAAAGAATTTCGACGAACCCTAGGGCCTCCATTGCGGGGGGCAAGCCATGACGGCTGACGGGCGACAGATTGGCGCGGAGGGCAGACCCCCTTGACGGTCTCAAAGCACTTCCCACATCGGATACGAGGCCGCCGATTTCGGGGCTTCCAGACCGGACGGGGCCGATCAACGGGCCGACCGGACTGAACTCCCACCACCGGTCCGGGCATCAAACCGCGGGACCGGTTCAACCTTGCTGATCCCCAGGAGGATGACCCATGCGTACCTATGATTTCACCCCGCTGTACCGTTCCGCCGTCGGCTTCGACCGTCTGGCCGGACTGCTGGAAACCGCCGCCGCAACCCGTCAGGAAAACGGCTGGCCGCCCTACAATATCGAGACCACAGGCGAGAATGCCTATCGGATCGAGATCGCCGTCGCCGGCTTCCGGCCCGATGAACTGACCCTCGAGGTCAAGGAGAACCTGCTCACCGTCACCGGCCGCAAGACCGCCAATGACGATGCCGGTACCCGGCGGACCTATCTGCATCGGGGTCTGGCCGAGCGCGATTTCGAGCGCCGCTTCCAGCTGGCCGACTATGTGTTGGTGACGCGTGCCGACCTGGCCGATGGTCTGCTGTCGGTCGAGCTGGCCCGCGAACTGCCCGAGGCGCTCAAGCCGCGCCGTATCGAGATCGGCGTGCCCGCTCCGGCGAAGCCGTTGATCGAGACGGCGAAGCGCAAGGCGGCGTGATCCGGACGGGTCCAGCCTGAGGCCAGGAGCCTCCGCGAGGCAGGCGCAGCGGTCGACCGAGGCGGGGGCGGCGTTCGCGTCGCCCCTTTTTCGTGGTCGGTTCAGGCGGCCATCTCGGCCGATGTCAGGATCGCCTGTCGCTGCTCTGTGGTCAAAGCTTCAGGGTCAACCCGGGCTCCCGACACGTCTGCGCCGTCGAGCCGGGCTCCGTCGAAAATGGTGCCTTCCAGTCGGGCGAAGCGCAGAATGGCCTCAACGAGCGTGGCCGGCATGAAACGGTCCTTGCTGATCGCAAGAGCGCCAAGATTGGCACCGCGCAGATCAGCCCTGTTCAGCAGGGCCCCGTTCAGCCGCACCCCCCGAAGGTCCGCGCCGCGCAGATCGCAGCCACGCAGGTCTGCACCCTCCAGGCCGGCCCCCTGGAGGCTGGCACCCCTGAGATCCATGCCGGCGAAACAGGCGTGCCTGGCGCTCAGGCCCGGCAGCTTAAGGTCCTTCAGCCGGTCGCCCAGCGGACGCAGATCCTCGCCGTCGAACGTCGCAGGTTCACCGAATACGCCACCGCTTTCGGCCCAGGCGTTGGCGTCCAGCGCTCTTTCCGCCAGTTCCTCAGCGCGGGCCAGCGCCTCTTCACCCGGGCTGCGCAAGACACCGGTCAAATCGGCACCCTTGGTATCGGCAAGCTCGAGGGTCACGCCGGTCAGGATCGCCCGCGTCATACGGGCCCCCTGGAGATTGCAGCGGTCTACCGAGGCATTTTCCATCATGGCACCGGTCAGGATGGCCTCCTGGAGATTGGCCCGGCTCAGATTGGCTCCGCCCAGGGAACAGTCGGTGAAGTCCGCCTTCCTGGCGCTTATTCCGCCCAGCAGGCCGCCGTCCAAGGTCGCGCCCGTGAAGGTCGCGCCATCAGCAATGCCCTGTCGCGCCTCAGGCCTGACCGCCGGCAGAAGCCGGGTGGCGTGCGGTATGGCGATCGCGCCCTCCCGGAAATCGGCGCGGGTGAGGTCAGCGTTGGTCATAATGGCACCACGCAGGCTGGCCCCGCGCAGGTCAGCCCTCACCAGCTCGGCACCGGTGAAGTCGGCCCCCCTCAGATCGGCGCAGAACAGCACGGCACCGTTCATACAGGCCCCCGCCAGCCTGGCGTCTTCCAGCGAGCAGCCGCTGAAATCAGACTCGGCCAATCTGCGGCCCGACAGGTTCAGCCCGCTGAGATCCATGAATTTCAGCATGAGGCGGC
>CANMXH010000216.1 GCA_947501315.1 Caulobacteraceae bacterium
GACCTCCAACGTCGCCCAACCGATGCGCCTGCGCGACGACGTCGTCACCGACGGCGACAAGATCGCTGACGTCCTGGGCAACGCCCCGCGCGCCGCCGACGGCTTCTTCGTCGTGCCCAAGGTGGTCGAATAGAATGTCCGACCTGACCAAGCTCACGCTCAAGGCCGCCCTCGATGGCCTGAAGGCCCGCGACTTCTCGTCCGAGGAAATCACCAAGGCTTTCGTCGCCGGTATCGACGCCGCCAATCCGCGCCTGAACGCCTTCGTGGTCCAGACCACGGACAAGGCCCTCGCCATGGCCCGCGCCTCCGACGCCAGGCTTGCGAAAGGGGAGGGCGGTGCTCTCGAAGGGGCCCCGCTGGGCATCAAGGACCTGTTCTGCACCGACGGTGTCCAGACCACCGCCGGCTCCAACATGCTGCGCGGCTTCGTCCCGCCGTATGAATCCACCGTCACCGCCAACCTCTGGCGCGATGGCGCAGTCATGCTGGGCAAGCTCAACATGGACGAGTTCGCCATGGGCTCGTCGAACGAGACCAGCGCCTTCGGCCCGGTCGTGAACCCATGGAAGTCAACGACGTCCAACGCAGACCTCACCCCGGGCGGAAGCTCGGGCGGTTCGGCCTCCGCCGTTGCGGGCGACCTCTGCCTCGCCGCCACCGCCTCGGACACCGGCGGCTCGATCCGCCAGCCCGCCGCCTTCACCGGCACGGTCGGGATCAAGCCCACCTATGGCCGCGCCAGCCGCTTCGGCATGGTCGCCTTCGCCAGTTCGCTCGACCAGGCCGGTCCGATCACGAAGACGGTCGAGGACGCCGCCATCCTGCTGCGCTCCATGTGCTCCTGGGATGCGAAGGACGCCACCAGCCTCGATGTCGAGACGCCCGACTGGACCCGGTCCCTGAACAAGGGCGTCAAGGGCCTGCGCATCGGCGTGCCGAAGGAATATGTCGTCGACGGCATGCCCGCCGAGATCCAGGCCCTTTGGGACCAGGGCGTCGCCTGGCTCAAGGCCGGCGGGGCCGAGATCGTCGAGATCAGCCTGCCGCACACCAAATATGCCCTGCCGGCCTATTACATCATCGCCCCGGCCGAGGCCTCGTCCAACCTGGCGCGCTACGACGGCATGCGTTTCGGCCATCGCGCCGAGGGCACGACCAGCCTCGCCGACCTCTATGAGACCAGCCGTGCCGAGGGCTTCGGCAAGGAGGTCCAGCGCCGCCTGACCATCGGGGCCTATGTGCTGTCAGCCGGCTTCTATGACGCCTATTACGTCCGCGCCCTCAAGGTCCGTCGTCGCATCGCCATGGATTTTGACGCCGTCTGGGACAAGGTCGACGCCATCCTGACCCCCTCCACCCCTTCGGCGGCCTTCGCCCTCGGGGACAAGCAGATCGATCCGCTGCAGATGTATCTGAACGACATCTTCACCGTCACCGCAAACCTCGCCGGCCTGCCGGGGATTTCAGTCCCCGCCGGCCTCGACAAGGGCGGCCTGCCGCTGGGCCTGCAGGTCATCGGCAAGGCGCTGGACGAGGCAACGGTCTTCCAGGTCGCAAGCGCACTGGAAGACGCGGCCGGGTTTGTGGCCCGGCCGGAGAAGTGGTGGTGAGGGAATGATCCCTCCCCCGTCGGGAGAGGGATCCGGAAGCCTTAAGCGGCCGGCAGAGCCTTCAGGTCTGCATCGATCGCGGCGATGAGTTCCGGCGTCAGGACGCCGTTCGACGCAGGGGCGACCTGGGCCAGGGTCATGTCCTGGAACTGCGGCAGGGCAGGGTGTTGCGAGATACCGGGCAGGTGCTTTTCCAGCACGGCCCGGGTCTGGTTATGGGCGATCAGATCCTTGATCGGGCTGGCGATCGTCGGCCGGGCAGCGGCCGGAGCCGGCGCGGCCGGGGGCGGTGTCTGGGTCTGGGCCAGGGCGGTGCCCGCAACGGCGGTGAGGGCGATCGAGGCGAGGGCAGCGGCGAGTTTGGACATGGTTATCTCCTGGATTGAGCCGCCAGCTAAGCGTCTTTTCGTGACGCTCTCAAGACCGGAACTTTCCTCACGGCCGGCTGGACGCTAGGACAGGCCCATGACCGACACAGCGACCTCTCCTTCCAAACTCATCCAGGGCCGCACCGGCGCTTGGGAAATCGTCATGGGCCTGGAAATCCACGCCCAGGTGGCCTCGAAGGCCAAACTCTTCTCGGGTGCCGCCGTGGGCTTTGGTGCGGGACCCAACGAGCAGGTCAGCCTCGTCGACGCCGGTTTTCCCGGCATGCTGCCGACCCTGAACGGCCACTGTGTCGAACAGGCCGTCCGTACCGGCCTTGGCCTCAATGCGCAGATCAACAAGCGCAGCCAGTTTGACCGGAAGAATTATTTCTACCCTGACCTGCCCACCGGCTATCAGATCAGCCAGCTCTATTTCCCCATCGTCGGCGAGGGCGTCGTCGAGGTCGAGGCCGAGGATGGCTCCTTCTTCAACGTCGGCATCGAACGCCTGCACCTGGAGCAGGACGCGGGCAAGCTGATCCACGACCTGTCGCCGACCGAGAGCTATGTCGACCTGAACCGCGCCGGCACGGCCCTGATGGAGATCGTGTCGCGTCCGGACATCCGTTCGCCCGAAGAGGCCGTGGCTTACGTCAAGAAGATCCGCACCATCCTGATCTATCTGGGCACCTGCGACGGCGACATGGAGAAGGGCAATCTGCGCGCCGATGTGAACGTCTCGGTCTGCCGCGAGGGCCAGTATGCGAAGTTCAAGGCGACCGGCGACTTCAGCCATCTGGGTACGCGCTGCGAGATCAAGAACGTCAACTCGTTCCGCTTCATCTCCCAGGCCATCAACTATGAGGCCCGGCGCCAGATCGAGATCCTCGAGGACGGCGGCAAGGTGACCCAGGAGACCCGCCTCTACGACCCCACGGCCGGCGAGACCCGTTCGATGCGGTCCAAGGAAGAGGCGATGGACTATCGCTATTTCCCCGACCCCGACCTGCTTCCGCTCGAACTGGAGCAGGCCTGGATCGACGGCATCAAGGCGTCACTGCCCGAGCTTCCCGACGCGAAACGCCGCCGGCTGATGGCCGACTACGGCCTGTCGCAATACGACGCCGTGGTCCTGATCTCGGAACAGGCCAAGGCCGACTATTTCGAGGCCGCCGCCAAAGGCCGTGATGCCAAACTGGTGTCGAACTGGGTGACCAATGAGCTGTCAGCCCGCCTCGCGGCGGACCATCTCGACTTCGACCAGAGCCCGGTCCCGGCGGCCCACGTCGCCCAACTGGTGGAGCTGATCGAGACGGACGTCATCTCGTCGAAGATCGCCAAGGAAGTCTTCGACCACGTCTGGAACGGGGAAGGCTCGCCCGCCGAGGTGGTCGAAAAGCACGGCCTGAAACAGGTCACCGACACCGGCGCGATCGAGGCCGCCATCGACGAGATCATCGCCGCCAACCCCGACAAGGCCGCCGGCGTCGCCGAAAAACCCCAGTCGCTGGGCTGGTTCGTCGGCCAGGTCATGAAGGCTACCGGCGGCAAGGCCAACCCGGCTGCGGTCAACGATATCCTGAAGGCCAAGCTGGGGCTGTGACGCCACGTCTCCTCCCCGCTTCGCGGGGAGGAGGACCACGCGAAGCGTGGTGGAGGGGGCCGCGCTGCGGTGCCTTGTTGCCAATAGCCAATGTCCAGGCCGTCATCCTCGGGTCAAGCCCGAGGATGACGGTGAGACTGGTCGAGCCCGGAAGTCTACTCAAACAACTCCCCGCTCTCCTCCGCCCCCTCGACC
>CANMXH010000217.1 GCA_947501315.1 Caulobacteraceae bacterium
CCATCGGACGGACGCCGATCATCGCCCTGACAGCCAATGTTCAGCCGGAGCAGGTTCAGCGATGCCTGGAGGCGGGCATGGACGGCCATGTCGGCAAACCGATCCAGTTGAGCGCACTGCTCGGTGCCCTGGGCTCGGCTCTGGCACGGGATGATTCCGCAGACGAGCAGCCGGCCCGGGCAAGACCCTGAATACTCACCGTCCAGCGGTGTGACGCTGTGCTGACAGTTCGCGAACCCTTAGTCGGGTTTGAGAAATAAAACTGTTTTGAATCATGGCGCTGTAATTTTGTAAGCGTGATTTGTCCGCCGGACTCCGCTGGTCGCCTACTCTTTGGGCATGACGGGAAATCAGGACAGGGCGGCGCGGGCGGCGGCATGGGCCGACGCGCGGCAGGATGACCTTATGGCGATCATCGATGCGGACCTGGCGGCCATAAAGGCTGCCGCCCCGACGTCGGATGACCCGGGCGCGGCGGAGCGACGGGTGCGGGCCGTGGGGGTCTTCGCGCGTTCGGTTCGGGCCGTCGTGGCGCTGTCGTCCCTGCCGCAATCAGGTGGCCGTCAGCTGGAAGAGGGCGAGATGAAGCATCGTGACGATACCCCCGAAAACCTTGAACGAATGCGGGCCGAACTGGAGACCCGTCTCGATCGCCTCAACGTCGTCCTGGAATCGAAGGGAATCGTTGTCGAGCCTGGATGCTGGCCAGTTGCACGAAGTGTGCGCGAGTCGGTTCAGCCTGCATGAACATCAGGCACCGGCTGCGTCAAAGGACTGGAGCACCTGGGTGCTGCTGGGCGGACGCGGGGCCGGCAAGACGTTTGCCGGGGCCTGGTGGATCAACCACCTGGCCGAGATAAAGGACCGGCGGTTCGCCCTCGTCGGGCCGACGCTGCATGATGTGCGCGAGGTCATGGTGGAGGGCCCGTCGGGGCTGAAAGCCTTGCCGGAGCGGGCGAAACGCCCGCGCTGGGAAGCGGGGCGGCGGCGTCTGGTCTGGCCGAACGGCAGCGAGGCCCACGCCTTCTCGGCCGAGGACCCAGACAGTCTGAGAGGCCCGCAGTTCCATCATGGCTGGGCCGATGAATTCTGCGCCTGGCGGAGGCCGGAGCTGGTGCTCGGCAACCTGAGGCTGGGGCTGAGACTGGGCGATGATCCGCGTCTGGTGGTGACCACCACGCCGCGGCCGATCCCGGCGCTGCGCCGGCTGCTGGGGGAGACACGCGTGGTGGTGGACCGGGCCGGGACGCAGGCGAATGCCGGTCATCTGTCGCCGGGGTTTCTGGCGCATCTGCGCGCGCTCTACGCCGGGACACGGCTGGAGGCACAGGAGCTGGAGGGGTTGATGGTCGAGGCCGAGGGGGCGCTGTTCCGGGCCGAGGATCTGGCGCGGGCGCGCGGCCATCGGCCGGCGTCGCTGGAGCAGATCGTGGTGGCGGTCGATCCGCCGGCGAGCGCGGGCGGTGACGCCTGCGGGATCGTGGTCGTCGGGCGCAGGGACAAATGCGCCTATGTGCTGGCCGACCGGTCGAGGGGCGGGGAGTCGCCGCAGGGCTGGGCCACCCTCGTGGCGCAGACGGCGCGGGAGTTCGGTGCACGCGAGATTGTGGCCGAGAAGAACCAGGGTGGCGAAATGGTGCGGACCGTGCTGGCCCACGGCGGCTGTGAGGTCCCGATCAGACTGGTCCATGCCAGCCGGGGCAAGACGGCGCGGGCCGAGCCGGTGGCGGCGCTCTATGAACAGGGCCGGGTCGTCCACTGCGGGGCTTTTCCGGCGCTTGAAGAGGAACTGATGGCGCTGGGGTCGGCGGACGGTGGCGGGCGCAGTCCCGACCGGGCCGACGCCCTTGTTTGGGCGGTGACGCATCTGCTGCCGGCACCGAGGGCGGGGCCGCGGGTGCGGGTGTTGTGAGATCAGGGGGGCGGCGCACTGCCCCCTCCACCGCCGTTCCGGCGGTCCCCCTCCCCCATGGGGGGGAGGAGAACGATGGAGATTTCCATGTTTGATTGGCGACGGTCCTTCGAGGGCCGGCGGCGCGTCCCTGCGCCCGAGACAAAGGACAGCCGGGTCGGGCCGCTGATCGCGCTGACGGCCGGCGGGCGGGCGCGGTGGACGCCGCGGGACTATGCCCATCTGGCCGGGGAAGGGTTTGCGAAGAACGCCGTGGCCTATCGCTGTGTGCGGATGATCGCAGAGGCGGCGGCGTCGACGCCGCTGGTGGTGTTCGCCGACGGGGTGCGGCGCGACGATCATCCGCTGGCGGCGCTGCTGGCAAGGCCGAACCCGGAGCAGTCGGGGGCTGAGTGGCTGGAGGCGCTGTACGGCGCGCTGCAGACGGCCGGGAATGCCTATGCCGAGGCCGTGGGGGATGAGGCGCCCGAGGAGCTTTGGACGCTGCGGCCAGACCGGGTGAAGGTGGTCCCGGGACGGGCCGGCTGGCCAGAGGCCTGGGAATATTCCGTAGACGGACGGTCGGTGCGGATCGGGCGGGCAGCGGACGGCTGGTCGCCGGTGATGCAGCTGAAGCTGTTTCATCCGACCGACGACCACTACGGGTTTTCGCCGCTTGAGGCGGCGGCCTTTGCCATCGATGTGCACAATGCCTCGGGGGCGTGGAACAAGGCGCTGCTGGACAATGCGGCGCGGCCCAGCGGGGCGCTGGTCTATGGGGCGAAGGATGGCGAGCGGCTGACGGCCGAACAGTTCGAGGCGCTGCGGGGGCAGGTCGAGGAGAGCCATGCGGGGACGCTGAACGCCGGACGGCCGATGATCCTGGAGGGCGGGCTGGACTGGAAGCCGATGAGCTGGACCCCGGCCGACATGGATTTCATCGCCGGCAAACACGCCGCGGCGCGGGAGATCGCGTTGGCGTTCGGCGTGCCGCCACAGCTGCTGGGGATTCCCGGGGATGCGACCTATGCCAACTATCGCGAGGCCAATGCGGCCTTCTGGCGGGGGACGGTGGTGCCGCTGGTGAGGAAGACGGCGGCGGCGCTGACGGTGTGGCTGGGCGGACGGTTTGCGGGGGTCAGGATCGAGGCCGATCTGGATGGACTGCCCGCCTTGCAGCCCGAGCGCGATGCGCTGTGGGCGCGCTTGAATGCGGCGAGTTTCCTGACGGACGAGGAGCGACGGCGGATGGCGGGGGTGGGGGCGTAGGGCTTAGGGCTTAGGGCTTAGTTTGGTCAGAAGCGTGCGGAGCATTCGGCCGAGCTGGTCGGCGTCCGCCAAGACGGCGTCAGTCGAGCCCGGCGGGCAGATCTTGACCCGTTCTGCAAGTATAAGATGCGTCTCCAGCTCCTTGAGCGACCCCTGGGCGATGCGGACAAAGCTGGCGTAGGCGGGCCGTGTTCCGCGACCGTACCCCTCCGCGATATTCGCCGCGACGGACGCGGCCGCCCTACGGGACTGGGACGTCAAACCGAACTGTTCCTCGCGCGGAAAGGCTCTCGTCAGCTGATAGGTCGCTTCTGCGATCGCCATCGCGCGCTGCCAGACAAGCAGGTCCCGATACCCACCAATCCCGTTCGCCACTGATTCCTCCCAAGCCCCAAGCCCCAAGCCCCAAGCCCCAAGTCCAACGCTATACAACCGAGAATATACATCGTGAACGAACTCAGGAAAATCCCCGTCGCCGTGATCGCGGCGCTGGCGGTGCAGACGGTCGGCGGCCTGGTCTGGGCCGGTGGGGCGGCGGCGCGGATTGCGACGCTGGAGGAACAGGTCGGGGAGCAGCGGCTGGTGGCCGAGCGGCTGGCGCGGCTGGAGGAGCAGAG
>CANMXH010000218.1 GCA_947501315.1 Caulobacteraceae bacterium
CTTCAAACGGACCCTGGTTCGCTATTTCCCGGCCCCGCTGGCGAAATTCGAGGCGGACATGCAGCGCCACCGCCTGCGGCGCGAGATCGTCTCGACGATCCTGTCGAACGAGATCGTCAACATGTGCGGTCCGACCTTCCCCGAGCGGCTGCGCCAGTCGGCCCGTTGCGACACGGCCGCCATGGTCCTCGCCTTCGAGGCGTCGCGCCAGATCTTCCGGCTGGACCAGGCCTGGGACGAGGTCTCTGCCACAGACCTGAAAATCCCGGCAGCGGCCCAGACGGCACTCTATCAGGAGATTTCGACCGTGCTCCGCCGCCAGACCTTCTGGCTGGCCCGCCGCGCAGTGCGGCCCGACGCGACTGTGGAGGCCCTGATCGGTGCCTATCAGCCGTCGGCGGACGCCCTGCGCGCCGTCGGCGGCTCGGTCCTTTCGCGCTTCGAGCAGGGCCGTCTCGAGGCCCGGGTCCAGACCTTCGTCAGCCTGGGCGTGCCGGAGGCCATGGCCCGGAACGTTGGCCTCCTGCGGCCGTTGGTGGCGACCGCCGACATCGGTGACCTGTCCCGGCAGGCGGACTGGCCGGAGCCGGCGATGGCCGCCCTCTATCACCAGGTCGGCGCGGCTTTCGATTTCGACCGGCTGCGGGCCGGCGCAGGCGCCGTGCCCTCGGCGGATCATTTCGACCGGCTGGCGGTCCGGCGTCTGATCGAGGATCTGATGGTCGAGCAGATGACCCTGACCCGGGCCGTGGCCGCGAGCACAACCTTGGCGGCCGGATCGGGTGAAGCAGCGGCCGAGGCTGCGGTTGACGCCTGGATCGGACCCCGTCTGGAGATCATTCAGGGCCTTCGCGCCTCGGTGGACGAGATCGTCGCTTCCGGCACGGGTTGGACCTTCGCCAAACTGACCATTGCCAACAGCGTCATCCGCGAGATCGCTGCGTCAGCCAACTGAGGAAGCCGTCCTGTCGGGCCGCCGTCGTCGGGCTGGCGTTTCGCGTCAGCGTTCGGCTTCTGCTAGCGTTCGGGGCCGAAGGAGAGGCTGATGCCGCGCAAATTTCTGGTGGTCGTTGACGACAGTCCGGAGTTCGGGACGGCATTGCGCTATGCCGCCCGGCGGGCACGGTCGACCGGTGGCCGCGTGGCCCTGTTGCGTGTCATCCCGGCGGCCGCCTCCGATGCCCACTGGTCCGGTGTCCGCGAGGAGATCGAACGGCAGACGCGGGTCGAGGCCGAGGCCTCACTCAACAAATGGGCCGGGGATGCCGCGGAACGGTCCGGTTCTGTGCCCGTGCTGCTGATCGAGCGCGGCGAGCCCCAGGACGCCATCCGCAAGGTCGTCGGCGAGGACCCCGAGATCAAGATTCTGGTTCTGGCGGCGGGCGGCGGCGGGCGCGGTCCCGGCCCGCTGGTCTCGGCCGTGGTCAAACAGGGCGCGGCCTTCACCGGGCGCAAGATGCCAGTGACCATTGTGCCGGGTGACCTGACCGAGACGGATATCGAGGACCTGGCGTAGGGAAGGTGGCTAGTGGCGGGTGGTTAGTGGTTAGTGGCCAGTGGCTAGTGGTTAGTGATTGCCCGGTCTGGACCGCGTGACTTGCTTGCGAAGCCGGACGCTAACGTCGCCTGGCCACTGGCCACTGGCCACTAGCCACTAGCCACTAGCCACGCCTCAGGCCTTGAACCCGCCGCCTCGTGAGTGCACTTGAGCGCCATGTTCATCCAGACCGAACCGACCCCGAACCCCAATGCGCTGAAATTCCTGCCCGGGCGCGATGTCGCGTCCGATCCGCGCGACTTTGTGAACCGCGATGAGGCCGCAGCCTCACCCCTGGCCGAGGCCCTGTTTGCGGTGGACGGCGTGGCGGGTGTCTTTTTCGGCTATGACTATATCTCTGTCACCCGGAGTCCCTCAGGGCCCGACTGGGCCGGGATGAAGGCGCCTGTGCTTGCGGCGATCATGGATCATTTCGTCTCCGGGGCACCCCTGCTGCGCGACGGATCGACGGCTGCCGTCTCCGCAGCCGGCGAGGACACCGAGATTGTGCTGGAGATCAAGCAACTGCTCGACAGCCGCGTCCGCCCGGCCGTGGCCCAGGACGGCGGTGATATCCTGTTCGACGCCTTTGACGAGGCGACAGGGGTCCTGACCCTGCGCATGCGCGGGGCCTGCGCCGGCTGCCCCTCCTCTACTGCGACCCTCAAATCCGGGGTCGAGCAGATGATGAAACACTATATTCCGGAAGTGACCTCGGTCGAACAGGTGATCTGACTTTTTGGCGCGCCATCGTTCGCCGCGTGGCGGCTTACTGCCTGAGCGCGATCGCGCCTGAAACGAATCCGTCCTCGCTTCCGGGGCCGGTCGGCGCCATCATCGGCCCATGCCCCGGTTCCAGAGTGACAGCGACGTCCGGCGTCTTGGCGAAGCCCTGGCTGCCCTGCGACGGGACCGTGCGCTCTCCCAGGCCGAGGCGGGCCGGAGGGCCGGCATGACGAGCCAGGGCTGGGGCCTGTACGAGACCGGCAAACGATCCGGCCTGTTCCGTCCCGACGTCCAGCGCCGGCTGACGGCGGCACTCGACGCGACACCGGCGGATCTGCGCCTGCCCGGGGCACCCGCCCTTCCCGGCATGGCCAGCGAGGGCAGCCCCTTTGTCCATGCGGCCGGGCCAATTCGGCGCCTGCCGTTGTCGAACGACGACCTCGCCCCCTGGGGTGTTTCGGGTGTGGTCGTGGAGTATGAGCCCGGTCGCTGGCCTCGCCGCGACCAGGGCTGTGTGATCGAAATGGCGGACGGGGCGCTTCGGGTGCGGGTCTATGAGCAGGCCGATGCCGGGACCCTGATCGTGCGCGGGGGGGCGGGCGGCCTCGGGACCCGGGAACGGATCGCCCGATCCGAAATCCGAACCGTGTCCGCTGTGACGGCCCGGCTGGAGCCGTGATGAAACCAGGCGGTTGCAACGTTTTCGTTTCCATGAAACGATCTGCGCTCGAAAGGGAGCGGAGAGAAAACCATGGCCAGGATCGGCGTGCGGGACGAGGTCGACGCCTATGTCGGCGCGCGCATCGGGCTGCGGCGGTCAGCACTCGGCCTGTCCCAGAGCGCACTCGCCCAGCAGCTGGGCATCAGCTTCCAGCAGGTCCAGAAATACGAAACCGGCCAGAATCGCATCTCCGCCTCGCGCCTGCACCGGGCAGCGACGGTTCTCGGAACCTCGGTCGAGACCTTCTTCCCCCCGGTCGAGACGGCCCGCGGCGCAGCCGACGACAGCTGGCGGCAGATTCACTCCATCACGGCGACGGCCGAAGGCCGCACCGTGGCCGCAGAGTTTCCCCTGATCGGGGACCGCGACCTTCGCCGGGCTGTGGCCCGGATCGTTCATGGCCTGGCCCGCGAGGCCTGAAAGCCTGTAGCCCCGTGGGGGCGTCATGAAACTCCTGGTCGTCGATACATCGCTCGGCCTGTGCACGGTCGGGGTGTTCGAGGTCGACAGCGCGGGCGCGTCTTGTCTGGGCCTGCGGTCCGAGCCGATGACCAAGGGTCATTCCGAGCGGATTGCCGGTTTCGCACGCGACGCAGCGACTGCGGCCGGGGTGTCGTTCGCTCACCTCGACCGGATCGGGGTGACGGTCGGTCCCGGCTCCTTTACCGGCCTGCGGGTCGGCCTGGCCTTTGCCCAGGGCCTGGCGGCGGCGCTGGGCCGGCC
>CANMXH010000219.1 GCA_947501315.1 Caulobacteraceae bacterium
CAGGGCGCACGAGGCCTGCGGCTTCGGCGGTCCGGGCTTCACCTCGACCAGGCACATGCGGCAGTTGCCGGCGATCGACAGCCGCTCGTGATAGCAGAAGCGCGGGATCTCCTGTCCGGCGCGTTCGGCGACCTGAAGCACGGTCATGCCGGGCTCGAACTCGACTTCTACGCCGTTGACTTTAGCTATTGGCATTTTGCGGCGTGTCCAAAGACGCGTCCCTGATAGGAAGTGGGTGCCAAGTCATTCGGCCCCAGTACGGAAGAGTGGTTGCAGCGAAAAGTGCGGCCGCGGCGAGCGACCCCCATGCTCCAAGAGGCATGGCGGATGACCATTCGGGATTGGAAATCCAGAATACGGCCGCGCCGCTGATCTGACCCGCGATATAGCCAACAAAGGCCCACTTTCTCATCAGCCAGATACCGACAAAAACCACGGCTCCGAAAACATGGCTGAAGGGGGCGTAGAAGGCATAGATGCCCTCATACAGACCGTACTCACGATACTGACCGGACCAGTAAATCCAGGCTGCCGACGCGATGCCGATCACCCCGGCGATGGTGAGAAAAGCGGCCCAGATTGTGATCATGAGAGGACGCTTCATCAGCGGGCCTCTTGCTCAGCAGCCACGGGATAGGTTTCCGTGCCTGTGCTCCCATCGGGGAGCGTCGTGTTGATGGTGATGGCGTCGCCGTCAACGACGAACCGCACAACGGGGTCGCCGGCCTGGTCCATCCAGCGGTCGTCCACGGGCCGGGTGCGATCCACCGGCTTCCAGACGACCAGATCGCCGTCGACCCGGCACTGGGCCTGCCTGCGTCCGCCGTCGACCGGCGCGCGCCAGGAGACAGTCACGATGGGGCCGTTCAGCGCGTCGATGGTGATCGAGTCTTCGTCCTGTCCGTGGATCGCCGCCAGGCCGGCGCGGCAGACCCGGCGCAGATCGGCGTCGGTCAGGGCGACCGGAGTCGCCGGAGGTGCCGCAACCGCGGGCCCGGCGACAACCTCCGCCGTCGGCGCAGCCTTGTCCGCCTCTGCGCCGCAGGCGGCGAGAGTCAGGGCAAAAACGGCGATGACGGCGGCTGCGCGCATCCCTACTCCGCCGCGATCGCATGGCCGGCGAAGTTCGCGCGGCGGCTGCGGTAGGAGGAAATGCGTTCCTCGATCTCGTGACGGAAATGCCGGATCAGCCCCTGCACCGGCCAGGCGGCGGCGTCGCCGAGGGCGCAGATGGTGTGGCCCTCGATCTGGGTCGAGACTTCCAGCAGCAGGTCGATCTCGGAAGGGTCGGCCTCGCCTATCGCCATCCGGTCCAGCACCCGCCACATCCAGCCCGTGCCCTCGCGGCACGGCGTGCACTGGCCGCAGCTCTCATGCTTGTAGAAATAGCTGATCCGGGCGATGGCGCGGACCAGGTCGGTCGACTGGTCCATGACGATCACCGCCGCAGTGCCGAGGCCTGAGCGCATCTCACGCAGACTGTCGAAATCCATCAGCGCGGTTTCGCTCATCTCGCGCGTGATGAGCGGCACCGAGGAGCCGCCAGGGATGATCGCCTTCAGATTGTCCCAGCCGCCGCGCACGCCGCCGCAATGATCTTCCAGCAACTGACGCAGCGGGATAGACATCGCCTCTTCGACATTGCACGGCCGGTTCACATGGCCACTGATCGACATGATCTTGGTGCCGGTGTTGTTCGGCCGGCCGAAGCCCGCGAACCACTCGGCCCCGCGCCGCAGGATAGTGCCGACGACGGCGATCGATTCGACGTTGTTGACCGTGGTCGGGCAGCCGTACAGGCCGGCACCGGCGGGGAACGGCGGCTTCAGACGCGGTTGGCCCTTCTTGCCCTCCAGGCTCTCCAGCAGGGCCGTCTCCTCGCCGCAGATGTAGGCTCCTGCACCGTGGTGGATGTAGACGTCGAAATCCCAGCCGTGGATGTTATTCTTGCCGATCAGCTTGGCCTCATAGGCCTGCCTGACCGCCGCCTCCATACGCTGACGTTCCAGAACATATTCGCCGCGCAGATAGATGTAACAGGCGTGCGCCTGCATCGCGAAGCTGGCGATCAGACAACCCTCGATCAGCAGATGCGGATCGTGGCGCATGATCTCCCGGTCCTTGCAGGTTCCCGGTTCGGACTCGTCGGCGTTGACGACCAGATAGTGCGGCCGGTCCTTCACCTCCTTGGGCATGAAGGACCACTTCAGGCCGGTCGAGAAGCCGGCGCCGCCGCGTCCGCGCAGGCCCGAGTTCTTGATGTTGGTGATGATCCAGTCCCGCCCGAGGTCGAGCATGTCCTTGGTCGCGTTCCACGCGCCGCGATTCTTCGCTCCCTCCAGCGTCCAGTCATGGAAGCCGTACAGGTTGGTGAAGATTCTGTCCTTGTCTTCGAGAACGCCGATCATCGGTAGTCCCTCCGGACGCAGGCCGCCGAGCGGACCCCGGCCGCGCGGGCGCGACATTTCGCTGCGGCGGTCGCGGCGGGATTCGCGCTCAGCTCGGTTAGGGATGTTCTCGGTTGGACTGGGTGCATTTCGTTCAGGCGCATTCGGCTTGGCGGGCGCGGAAGGAGCGGGCGCTCCGGTCGCGGGTTGCGGCGGTTGCGGCGGCTGGGCGCCGCCAATCGACATGGTCGTGACCCCGATCAGATTGGCCAGCACCAATCCCGTCCGCCGGACGAACCCCTTGAAACCGGTGGACGGAATCCGCCCCGAACCGCGGTCGAACACCATAACACTCCCCCAAACTTGAGCTCATGCACTGTGACGGCGATTGCTGACGGGTGTGCGACGGAAGAAACATCACACATCCTCGCGCATGCGCTGGCGATGATAGCGGGTGCGCAGGAAGATGGCGGTGAGCATCAGGGCCCAGCCGAGCGCAAGAGCGGCGTAGCCCACCCCGTGCAATATCGGCCCGAAAGCACCGGCGGCCCATACGGCGATTGCTCCCCCGACGACGAGGGCAAAGCCGGCCAGACGCTGGTTGCGTCCGACCATCCGCAGCTCGGCGCGATAGGCCCTGACCTTGGCGTCATCGGTCAGATCGGGTCCGGTCATGCCGTCACCGGATCGCTGTTTGGCAGCTTCCCGATCGGCCTCGCGGCCGAGCCGTCATAGAGTTTGGGGTCGGTCAGGGTCAGGGCCCCGCCTTCCGGCTCCGAGCTCTTGCGGCCGACACGGCTGCCCGGCTTGGGCCGCTTGCCCGCCGCAAAAGCGTCGATGATCTCGGCCATGGTTTCGGCAGTCAGGTCTTCGAAATAAAAATCGTTGATCTGGGCCATCGGCGCATTGGCACAGGCACCGAGGCATTCGACCTCCTGCCAGGTGAAGCGCCCGTCTGCACTCAGCGTATCCTTCGGACCGATCTTGCTCTTGCAGACTGCCATCAGCTCGCCAGCGCCGCGCAGCATGCAGGGCGTGGTGCCGCAGACCTGGATCAGGGCGGCCGAACCGACCGGCTCCAGCATGAACATGGTGTAGAAGGTCGCGACCTCCAGCACCCGGATGTAGGGCATGCCCAGCAGCTCGGCGATGGCGCGGATGGCAGGCTCGGAGACCCAGCCTTCCTGCTTCTGCACCAGCCACAGGATCGGGATCACCGCCGACTGGCGGCGGTCGACCGGATATTTGGCGATCCACCAGTTTGCTTTCACCTTCGTCGCCCGGGTGAAGGCGAACGAG
>CANMXH010000220.1 GCA_947501315.1 Caulobacteraceae bacterium
ACCAGCGGCACGGACACGTCCTGCGCCGACAGCAGCAGCGGCACCTCGGTACAGCCGGCGATCACCGCCTCGGCCCCGCCCGCGACCAGCAGGGCCGCCAGCCGGCGCATCTCGGTGCGCGGGGCCTCGCCGAGGTCACCGCGCTTCACGGCATAGACGCAGGCCATGAAGGCCTCGCGCGCCGCGCCGCTCAGCCGCACGATCCTGGCCCCCTTGCCCTGCAGGGCCTTGGTGTAGAGGGCCTCGCCGCCCGGCGTGGCCAGGACGCCGATCTTCTTCGCCCCGCCCGCGGTCGCCGCCTCGGTCGTCTCCGCGATCATGTCGATGAAGGGCAGGCCGACCTTGCGGATCCCCGCCGCCTGGGCGTGGGCGGTGTTGCACGGCATGGCCAGCACCTGCGCCCCGGCGTCGCGCAGCCGCATGGCCATCTGGCCCAGGGTCTTCTCGGCCGCGTCGGGCTGGCGGTTGCGGTCCGGCACCTGCGGATTGATGTCGGCGAGGATGCGGATGTGGTCCTGATCGCCTTCGGCCGGCGTCAGAGCCTGCACCCGCGCCAGAAAGGCCACGGTGGCGGCCGGTCCCATGCCGCCCAGAACGCCCAGAACCTTGCTCATTGTACGCCTCAATTACTCGCCGCCCTGCCGGGCGAACGTTCAGCCGCCCTTATGCGCGGAAACCATGGGGAAAGGCCATGCCGGCGACATCGGAGCCAGCCCGGCCTGGTTCGCTGGTCGAAGGTCAGAGAGCGTTCACGCCAAAGCCCGTGAGGCTTCTATCCAGCGCCTTTCAGCTGTAGGCTTTCGCCCATGAGCGTCGTCGCGGCTTATCTCTATCAGAATGGTCGGCGGGTCCGTCCCGTGACCATCGACGAGCGGATCAACAGCCCGGAAGACAAGTCACAGTTCGTATGGATCGGCCTCGTTGATCCGACCCGGGAAGAGCTGAAGACCCTGCAGGAGAGCTACGGCCTCCATCCCCTGGCCGTCGAGGACGCCGCAAAGGGCGAGCAACTGCCCAAACTGGACATTTTCGGTGACCAGCTCTTTGTGGTGGCCCGGACAGCCTGGCTGGAGGACGGCTCCATACGCTACGGCGAGACCGCCCTCTTCGTGGGCCACAGCCATATCATCAGCGTCCGCCGCACCTCGAGCCGGGGCCATGCCGACTTGCGGATCCAACTCGAGTCTTCGCCAGCCATGCTCAGCCATGGCGTTGACTATGTCCTCCACGCCATCCTGGACTTCCTTGTCGACGGCTATCTGCCGCTGGGAGAAGCCCTCGAAGACGAGGTGCTGGCGATGGAACAGCGGGCGGTGGACAGTTTTCTTGCCCGCAGCGAAGTCAATCGCATCTTCGAGATCCGCCGCCAGCTGATCCGCTTCCAGCGTGTGCTGACCCCGACGGCCGAGGTGGTGTCGAAGCTTATGCGACTGGACCTTCCGGGGATCGACCCCGAGGCACGGCCCTATTTCAGCGACGTGCTCGACCATGTGCGCCGCGTCCAGGGAATGGTCGACGGCCTGCGCGACGTGCTCGCTTCCGTGTTCGAGTTCAGCAGTCTCCTTGAGCAGCAGCGCACGGGAGTCATCACCCGCCAGCTCGCCTCCTGGGCCGCGATCCTGGCCGTTCCGACCGCGATCGCCGGCATATACGGCATGAACTTCACCCATATGCCGGAGCTGAACACCGTCTGGGGCTATCCGGCCGTGTTGCTGGTGATCGGCGTAACCTGCACGGGGCTCTACATCCGGTTCAAGCGGAGGCGCTGGTTATAGTCGCGGCGCCCCCGCCCTGGAGGGCGGCCTCGAACTCGCCCTGGTAGCCGAACAGCCCCTGGGCCCCGCCGGTGTGCAGGAAGACGACCGTCTCGCCCTGGAAGTGGCCGCCAAGGTCTTGGCGACGCCATCCGCCTTGTTATAGTCGGCGGCAGTGAAGGCGGGGGCCACCAAGATGATCAGACTATCATCGGCCTTGTGGCTCCTGCTCGTCTCCGGCTGCACCACGGCCGCCCAGCATCCCGAGGCGCCGCCTTCGCCGGACGCCCTTCTACCGGCATTTGAGGATCAGCCTCTCGGCCCCGATGAGGAAGTGCTCGACGGCATCATCACTGTCTTGGCGGAACGGGTCCTCGCCGGAGACCTAGGCGACGTTTCCCGGACGATCGAGAGCCGGACGTCGGGACGACTCCGGATCGCGCCGGTGACCTATACCTTCGGCGACGTTTCCGATCAGCCATATGTCATGTCGGACCAGTCGGGATCATATCGGTCCGATTGGGATCGGAAGGGTCGCGAAGACCTACTGCTGGACGAGCGGCTGGACCACTACGTCCATTTCGCGATCAAGGAACCAAGGATGAGACTCTTCGTCCCGACCATTTGCCGGGAGAGCGCGAGATGGTCGGGATTTCCGCGCCTCGACGTCCTCAGGTCTGACGAATATTTCGATATGATCTGCGACGGCAGGGTTCGCCTCAAGCTGTTTATGAACGACTCCGCGGATCCAACCCCCTTCCTCACCCAGGTCGTGATCTACGCAGAGCCGCAATAGCTCGCCTGCTTCACAACCCCGCCTCGATCTCGCCCTGATACCCGAACAGCCCCTGCGCCCCGCCGGTGTGCAGGAAGACCAGGGTCTCGTTCTCGAACCGGCCCGCCTTCGCCAGGGCGATCAGCCCCTTCATCGCCTTGCCCGTATAGACCGGGTCCAGCACGATCGCATCGGTCCGCGCCGCCAGAACCAGGGCGTCGATCACCGCCTGGTCGACCAGACCATAGCCCTCGCCGACATAGTCGCAATCGGCCACCACCATCTCCGGCGTCACCGCCCCCGGCCGCCCCAGCAGGGTCGCCGTCTCGCGCGCCAGTTTCAGGACATTCTCCTCCTGTTTGGCCTTAGGGGCCCGCACGCCAATGCCCAGCACCGGAATATCCGCCCCCATGACCGCCAGACCGGCTACCAGACCGGCATGGGTCCCGGCGCTGCCGGTCGCGGTGATGATCCGGTCGACCTGCATGTCCAGCTCATCGGCCTGGACCACGATCTCGCGGGCACAGTCGACATAGCCGAGGGCCCCGACCGGGTTCGAGCCACCGCCGGGGATGATATAGGGCTTGCCGCCGCGCGCCGTGACCTCGGCCGCCGTCTTCTCCAGCTCGGCCGGCATGTCCGAGCCGCCCGGCACGGTGCGGATGCCCGCGCCGAACAGCCGGTCCATCAGGACGTTGCCGTTGCGGGTGTAGTCGATCGCCTTCGACCCCGTCCGCTCTTCCAGAATCACCTCGCAGGCCAGGCCGTGGGCCGCCGCCGCTGCCGCCGTCTGGCGCACATGGTTCGACTGCACCGCCCCTTGCGTCACCAGCGTATCCGCCCCGCATTCGAAGGCGTCGCCCAGCAGGAACTCCAGCTTGCGGGTCTTGTTGCCCCCGCCGGCCAGCCCCGTGCAGTCATCGCGCTTGATCCAGATCTCCACCCCCAGCGCCTCGCTCAGCCGCGGCAGCGGCTCCAGCGGGGTCGGCAGATGCGCGAGGCGGATGCGGGGAAAGCGGGCGAGGTGCATCGATCGGACTCCTTTGGGACCGCCCCCGTTAGCACTGCACGGACCATCGGGCGACCGCTTGCCGACTCACACCGGCTGGCCCGATGCTGC
>CANMXH010000221.1 GCA_947501315.1 Caulobacteraceae bacterium
CCGGCGCAGGGGGGGCATCCCAGCCCTCCTGTCGTTGAGTGTCATCGCCCGTCAGTGCGTCGCAAGACGCATTCTGTGCGGTGGTCTGCATACCGCCAGCGGAATCGTGGCCTCTGAAGCGGCGCCGGGAGCTAGAGGTCCAGACGGTCCCCGAGCCGGCGGAACTGCTCGGTCATGACACCGTCGATGGCGTCCGCCATGGCCCCGGTTCCCGGCCCGTTGACCACAAAGGTCCAGCGCAGCACCCGCTCGCCGCCTTCGGGCGGATCGGCCCAGGTCATGGTCAGGACAGCGTCGGCGCCCATGCCCTGCAAGGGGCCGAACGGGGCGTCGAAACGCACCATGCGGCGCTCGGGCCAGACCATCACGACCTCGGCATGTTTGACGCCGCCGCCCGGCAGGGCTTCGCACCAGCAGCCGCCGGGAATCATGTCCAGCCGGATATTGGCGGCGTCGCCGGAATAGGTGTGATCGCTGCTCCACCAGCGGGCCGGCATGGCCACGGTCTCCAGTACGGTCTCGGGTGCCGCCAGAACCGGGCGCTCGAAGGCGAGCGTGAAACTGTTGTCCGTGCGCGCCTTGATCTCGGCCGACGCGGTCGTTGCGATCATCGCCAGCGCCAGGCCGGCCGAAACGGTCTTGAGCATGGGCGCTCCTCCCTGACCGGATGGGCGGGCTTCAGGCCGATCCTGTCAAGCCGAAGCAAAGGTCAGCGGCGCGCCCCAGAACTGACTGACCAGATCGGATTGCGGCCCCGCCTTGCCGCTGGTCAGGAAATCGCGCCGCCCCGAGCCGCCGAGATCATACTCGGGGTGACGCCCGAAATAGCGGGCGAGGGCGTCGGCCACGGCGGTGGGCTGGTGGATCACGGGCGTGCCGGTCGGCAGGGCGGCGGCGAACAGGTCGGCCACGATCTCATAGTGGGTGCAGCCGAGAATGGCCTGGTCCGGATGGCGGCCGATGCGGCGGCGCAGGGCGTCGACATGATCATCGACCACCACCTTCAGCTCCTCGGCCGGGGCCCCGAGCTCGATCAGGCCGGCGAGGCCCGGGCAGGGTTCGGAGAAGACGGCCAGATCCTCGCGCCGCTTGTCGATCTCGATCTCATAGACCCGGCTCATGGCCGTGGCGGCGGTGCAGAAGACGCCGGTCACATCGATGGCCTCGACCTTGTCGCCGTGACGCTCTGCCTCATAGTCCCAGGGCATGCCGGTCGCGGCCTCGATGGTCGGGACGATAATGCCCAGGACGTTGATCGGGCGGCCGTGCCGGGCGCGGGCCTCGGGCACCCAGGTCTGCTGCAGCCGACGCAGGGCAATGGCCGAGGCGGTATTGCAGGCCAGGACGATGACATTGGCCCCGGCCTCGAACAACCGCTCACAGCCGGCGCGGGTCAGGTCGACGATCTCCTCGCCCCCGCGCCCGCCATAGGGGGCGTTGGCCTGGTCGGCCAGATAGACGAAATCCCGGTCGGGGAACCGTCGCGTCAGTTCGCGGTGGACCGTGAGGCCGCCCACGCCGGAGTCGAAAACGCCAATCGCCATGGCGCGCGCTTTAGACGCACCACCGGCCGACGTCCACCGGAGAAGATTACAGGCCTGTCATGTGACAGCCGGGCCGGGAAGGGCCTACGGTTCGCGCAATCCCATTACGGACGGAGTTTCCCGATGCACAGACGTCAGCTTCTTGTCGCCGGGGGCAGTTTGTTTGCCCTGTCGGCCTGCGCTTCCACCGGTTTTTCGATGGGCCGCGGAACCCCGGCAGCCACGCTCGCTGCCGATGCCGCCGCCGCCCGCGCCGTCCTGCCGGTGCAGACGCCGCGCGCCGAGCTGCTGCAGGTCTGGACCGGGCCCTATGAGGGCGTGCCGCCCTGGGATCGGGTCACCGCGGCCAAACTCCGGACTGCCCTGATCGAGGGTATCGAACTGCAGCGCGCCGAGATCGAGGCGATCGCCGACAATCCCGAGCCCCCGACCTTCGCCAACACCATGGTCGCCCTGCAGATGGCCGGCGATCCGCTGGACCGCGCCGGGGCCCTTTATGGCGTGATGACCTCCAACATCGGGTCGGACGACTACAATGCCGTCGATACCGAGCTGTCGCCCCTGCTGTCGGCCGCCGGTGACGAGATCACCTTCAACGAAAAACTGTTCGCCCGCATCAAGGCGGTCGCTGACGGGGCCGCTGCCGCGGGCCTGACCGCCGAACAGACGCGGATCGCCACGCGCAGCCGCGACAGCTTCATCCGCAACGGCGCGGCCCTGGACGCCGCCGGCAAGGCCGAGCTGGGCCGGATCAACACGGCCCTGTCCAACGCCTTCACCAGCTTCGGCCAGAAGGTGGTCGCCGACGAAAACGCCTGGACGGTGATTCCCAGCGAGGCCGGTGTGGCCGGACTGCCTGCCTCGAACAAGGCCGCTGCGGCGGCCGCCGCCCGGTCGCGCAACGTCCAGGGCTGGGCCATCGTCAACACCCGCTCGAGCGTCGACCCCTTCCTGAGCTTTGCCGACGACCGGGCCCTGCGCGAACAGGTCTGGCGCAAATTCGTCAACCGCGGCGACAATCGCGACGCCAATGACACCAATGCGATCATCGCCGAAATCGTGAAACTGCGTCAGGAGCGGGCGCGGCTTCTCGGCTTCGGCAACCATGCCGAATGGCGGATGCAGGACACCATGGCCCGGACCCCGGCCGCGGCCAATGCGCTGATGATGCGGGTCTGGCCCGCCGCCGTCGCGCGCGTCGCCGAGGAGGTGGCCGACATGCGCGCCATCGCCGGTCATGACATCGAGCCGTGGGATTACCTCTACTATGCGGAGAAGGTCCGGAAGGCAAAATACGACCTCGATCAGAATGAGCTGAAGCCCTATTTCGAGCTCAACAACGTCAAGCGCGGCGCCTTCCACATGGCCGGGCGGCTGTACGGCTTCGACTTCAAACCGGTGCCGGCCGGCAGCGTTCCGGGCTTCCACCCGGACGTCGAGGTGTTCGAGGTCACCAACAAGTCAGACGGCAGCCATGTCGGCCTGTTCTATTCCGATGACTTCTCGAGGCCGGGCAAGCGGTCGGGAGCCTGGGCGACCAGCTATCGCTCCTTCTCGCGCTATGACGGCGTCAAGAATGTGCTGTCCTCGAACAACAACAATTTCACCAAGGCCGAGGGTGGCCAGCCGATCCTGATCTCGCTGGACGATGCCGAGACCCTGTTCCACGAGTTCGGCCACGCCCTGCATTCGCTGTCGGCGGCCTATACCTATCCGGCGCTGGGCGGCACGCCGCGCGACTATGTGGAATATCCGTCGCAGGTCCATGAGCACTGGGTGCTGAGCCGGCCGATCCTCGACGGCTTCATGCGCCACTACCAGACCGGTGAGGCCATGCCGCAGGCGCTGGTGGACAAGGTCGAGGCCGCGGCCACCTTCAACCAGGGTTATGCGACGGTCAGCTATCTGTCCTCGGCCCTGGTGGACATGGACCTGCACACCCGGACCACACCGCCGACCGATATCGACGCCTTCGAGCGCGAGAGCCTGGCGCGCTACGGCATGCCGAAGGAGATCGTGATGCGGCACCGCCTGCCGCAGTTCAATCACCTGTTCACCTCGGACGCCTATTCGGCGGGCTATTATTCCTACCTCTGGTC
>CANMXH010000222.1 GCA_947501315.1 Caulobacteraceae bacterium
ATGAAGCCCGCCGTGGCCCGCGCCGCCGCAGCCGCCGGGGCCACCATGTGGAACGATGTGACGGCCCTCGGCTTCGCGCCTGACAGTCTGACGACAGCGGCCGAACTGGGCTGCGATGTGGTGTTGATGCATATGCGCGGCGAGCCCCAATCCATGCAGGCCGACCCCCGCTACGACGACGTCCTCGCCGAGGTCTGCGCCGAACTGGCGGCCCGGGCCGTTGCGGCCATGGCGGCGGGGGTGGTGCGCGAGCGGATCTGGCTCGATCCAGGCATCGGCTTCGGCAAGACTTTGGTCCACAACCTGGCCCTGACGGCAAATCTGGACCGGCTGGTCGATCTCGGCTTTCCGGTGCTCTTCGGGGCCAGCCGGAAGCGGATGATCGCCGGGATTGACCCGACCGCCACCGATCCGGGCGATCGCATCGGCGGGTCGATCGCCCTGGCCCTGGCCGCCGCCGGTCAGGGGGCCCGCATGATCCGCGTCCATGACGTTCGCGAGACTGTCCAGGCGCTGCGGCTGCAGGCCGCGCTGTTCCCTGACTAAACCGCTTGCCCGGAGACCCGGCCTGTTCCATCTCAACCCCATGAGTGGATCCTGGATCAATCCCTGGCTTGCCCTTCTGATCGCGGGAGTGCTGGAGGTCGTCTGGGCCTCCGGCTTCAAATACGTCGGCACCCAACGCCCGCTGATCTCGGTGGGCGTTGCGATCGTCATGGCTGCGAGCTTCTATTTCCTCTGGGTTGCGACCCAGAAGCTGCCGATCGGAACCGCCTACGCCATCTGGACCGGCATCGGTGCCGTCGGCGCCGCCACGGTCGGCATCCTTGTCTTCGGTGAGCCGGCGACGGCCCTGCGGATCGTCTGCATCGTCCTGATCGTGGCCGGGATCGTCGGGTTGAAGCTTTTCTCGGGCGCGCATTGATGACGGGAGTTTCGCCCGGCCGCGTCCTGATCATCGCCGGCTCGGACTCCGGCGGCGGTGCCGGCATCCAGGCCGACATCAAGGCCGTGACCCTGCTCGGCGGATATGCCGCCACGGCCATCACGGCCATTACTGTCCAGAACACCCTCGGTGTCCGCGGCGTGCACCCCCTGCCGCTGGACCTGATCGAGGCCCAGGCGCGCGCCGTGCTCGACGATATCGGTGCCGATGCGATCAAGACCGGCATGCTCGGCTCCATCGCTGTGGTCGAACGGGTGGCGGCCATCCTCGACACATCCGCGGCCCCGGCGGTGATCGATCCGGTCATGATCGCCAAGGGCGGAGCGGCCCTGCTGGCGGATGACGCCGTGGCCGCGGTGCGCACGATGATGGTCCCCCGCGCAGCCCTGCTGACCCCCAATGCGCCCGAGGCCGAGGCCCTGACCGGCATCGCCGTCACCGACCTCGACGGCCAGCGCCGCGCCGGCGAGGCCCTGCTGGCCATGGGCGCGCGGGCGGTGCTGATGAAGGGCGGCCATGTGCCGGGGGCGACCGTCGTGGACCTGCTTCTGACCCCGTCCGGCGAAACCCTGCTGGAAGGCGAACGGTTCAACACCCGCAACACCCACGGCACAGGCTGCACCCTAGCCAGCGCCTGCGCTGCGGGGCTGGCGAAGGGATTGCCGCTCGAGGCCGCCGTGGCAGAGGCCTGGGCCTATGTCGCCGAGGCCATCCGCCGCGCCCCGGGACTGGGCAGTGGCCACGGGCCGCTGGACCACGGCTGGCCGGTGCGGGACCACAAATGACCGATCTCAATGCCCGCCTCGCCGGGATCGTCCGTGCCGACCCCGGCCTGATGCACGTCCTGACCACTGTGCGCGGCCTCGGTCTGATTGACTGCCGGGTCTTTTCCGGTGCGGTCTATCAGAGCGTCTGGAACGCCGTGACCGGCCGTCCGGCCGGCTATGGTCGCAAGGACTATGACCTCGGCTATTTCGACCCGGACACGAGCTGGGACGCCGAGGACCTGGTCATAAAACGGGTCGCCGCCGCCTTTGACGAACCGTTCCGGTCCGATGTCGAGGTCCGCAACCAGGCCCGCGTCCACCTCTGGTTCCCCGACCGGTTCGGCGAACCCTATGAGGCCCTGACCGGCACCGATGAGGCGCTGGGCCGGTTCGTCGCCCCGGCCTTCGCGGTGGGGGTGCGGCTGGAGGCCGATGACACGATCAGCATCGCGGCCCCGTTCGGGCTGGAGGATGTCTTCTCCCTGACCCTGCGTCCCAACCCGGACCGACCCCGTGCGAAGGGCTGGGACAAGGTTGTGTCGAGTGCGCGAGCGCGCTGGCCTGAACTGACCGTCATCGAACCGGAACCCGCCTGATGCGCCAGTGGACCGTCGACGCCTTCGCCGCTGCCCCGTTCAGGGGCAACCCCGCCTGTGTGGTCGAGCCCTTCGACCAGTGGCCTTCCGCCGACTGGATGCAGGCGCTGGCGAAGGAGAACAATCAGGCGGAGACCGCCTTCCTGCTGCGCACCGCCGATCCCGCCCGATTCGGCCTGCGCTGGTTCACGCCGGGGATGGAGGTCGATCTGTGCGGCCACGCCACCCTGGCCTCGGCCCATGTCCTGCTGGCCGAGCTGGGGCTGGAGGCCAGGGCCCTGACCTTCGATACCCGTTCAGGTCCACTGATCGTGAGCCGGACGAGCGGCGGCTATGAGATGGACTTTCCCGCCGATCCGCCGCGCCGGACGACGATGCCGGCGGGACTGGTCGAGGCGCTGGGCGTCACCCCGGTCGAGGTCCGGGCCGGGCGTTATCTGGTTGCCGTGCTGGCCGATGCGGCGGCGGTGCGGGCGGTCTCACCCGACATCCGCGCCCTGTCGGCAATCCGGGGCGAGGCGGGCGAGACCGGCCAGGTGATCGTCTGCGCCCTGGCCGATGCGACGGACGATGTCGATGTCGTCGACCGCTTCTTCGCGCCGGGCTGCGGGGTCGATGAGGATCCGGCGACCGGTTCGGCCCACTGCATTCTCGGGCCCCTGTATGCCGACACCCTGGGCCGGGCGACGGTGCGGTTCCGGCAGGTCTTCCCGGGCCGCGGCGGCGAGATCGAAACCGAAACCCGTGGCGACCGGGTGCTGTTGCGCGGACAGGCCGTCACCGTCATCGAGAGCCGGTTGAGGCTCTGAAACGAGAAGGGGGCGCGACCCTTGCGGATCGCGCCCCCGGGCCTCCGGAGAGGAAGGTCAGGCGCTACCAGCGACGGTCGTCGCGGTCGCGGCGTTCTTCCCGGATCTGGAACGACAGACGGTCATAGCGACGGTCGAGTTCGGCGCGTTCGCGGTAGGAAAGGCCGCCGCGCAGGTAGCTGCGCTCCAGATGGACCAGGGCGTCCAGATCAAAACGCAGCCGCGTTGCTTCCCGCCGGCTGAGCGAGCCATTGCGTTCGCCCCGGTCGATGCGGCGATCCAGCTGGTATTTGCGCTGGCTGATGTTCTGCCAGCCGCCGCCACGATCATTGTCCCAGCGGCCGCCCCGGTCCTGTTCGTAACGACCACCGCGGTCGTCATGATGGCGCGGGCCATAGGACTGGGCCATGGCGGGGACCGCGACGGACGCCGCAGCCAGGGCGAGGGCGGGGATGAGAAACTTCTTCATCATCGGACTTCTCCTTGAGCGTTCCACGCGGACCGGGGTGGCCGGCGTTGAGGTG
>CANMXH010000223.1 GCA_947501315.1 Caulobacteraceae bacterium
CCGGCCTGATGCGCGAGGACGACGTCCTGCTGATGCCGGAACCGGTCTATTTCGGCGGCACCACCGACCGCTCCGTCGGGAGCGAGGACATAGCCTCGGGCGTCCGTGCCGCAGGCCACAACGCCGAGGCACTGGCCACCCGTGAAGCATGTGGAGACCGACTGGTCGACATGGCCCACCTCGGCGACCGGATCATCACCATGGGTGCCCGGGACGACACCCTGTCCGACTTCGCAGCGAGTCTTCTGAAGAGAACAGAACGACCGAATACGGATTGAATTACAAGATAAATTCAAAAAACTTTCATGTTCGGAAAAGTGGCCGTTAAGGGCTGCCGGTTATTCTCGTCCCGAGCGGGAGTGGATGATGGCGAGGATCGGTGACTTTGCGAGTGCGACGGTGCCAATCGGCCCGGCTACGCCTGGTGCAGAGGTTTTCGACCGCTTTCAGAGTGAGCCTGACACCCTTGTCATCGCCGTGATCGACAGCGATCAGCGACCTGTCGGCCTGATCGAGCGCAATGTCTTCACTCTCAAGATGGCTGCCGAGTTCGGACGCGCCCTCTATGCCAAACGCCCGGCCGAGGCCTTCATGGACGCCGCACCGCGGATTCTCGACGCCGACGCAGACGCCGAGACCCTGTTTCAGTCGATGGACGAGGGCAATCTGGGCGGCCTGCTGAATGGCTTCGTGGTCACGTCAGAAGGCCGTTATGTCGGCGTCGGTGCCGGGGTACACGTACTGCAGGCGGGAAACGCAATCCACCGTCGGCGCGCTGATGCGATGGGCGTCCTCGCCAGCGATCTCGTCAGGGCCGAGGCTGAGGCACGGGCCTCCAGCCGTGCCAAGTCGGAATTCCTCGCCGTCATGAGCCATGAGATCCGCACGCCACTGAACGGCGTTCTCGGCGTCGCAGCCTTGATGGAGCGCGAACTCACCCAGGAGGGCATGCGTCCCTACGTCCAGACCATTCTGGACTCCGGCCAGAGCCTTCTGCGCCTGCTGACCGATGCGCTGGACATGTCCAGGGCGGAAGCAGGGCTGATGACCTTCGAGACGGCACCGATCGATCTCGATTCCGTCGCCACCGATCTCAAGGCCCTCTGGAGCCCCCGCGCCGAAGAGAAGGACCTGATCCTCACGGTCACCCGGGACACGATCGGCCGCGACTGGGTTGCCGGCGATGAAGTGCGGCTCAAACAGCTGTTCAACAATCTGATCGGCAATGCGCTCAAATTCACCGAGGCCGGGGAAGTGGCCGTCCATATCTCCAGCCGTGAGACTGACGGACAGATCGCCCTGACCGCCACTGTGGACGACAGCGGTCCCGGTATACCGGACGATCTGGCCGGGACCATATTCGACCCGTTCAACACCGGCCGGGCGGGCCGCGAGGGCGCGGGGGCCGGCCTCGGTCTGGCCATCTGCCGCCAGATTGTGGAGCGGATGAACGGCAACATCGCGGTGGAGCGGTCGCCGCAGGGTGGCGCGCGTTTCCGGTTCGCCCTGACCCTGCCCGGGGCCAGTCCCGAGATGCGGGCGGCGGCCGCGCAGATGGCCGACCCCACGGCTCACGAAACCCTGTACGTCCTGATCGTCGACGACAACGCCACCAACCGCTTCGTCGCAGCCAAGGTCCTCGAGCTTTTCGGCTGCAATGCCGAAGGCGTCGAGGGTGGTCGCGAGGCGATCGACCGTCTTCAGACAGGGGCCTTCGACCTCATACTTATGGACATCAAGATGCCCGGCATGGATGGCGTGCAGGCCACCCGACTGATCCGCGGACTCCCCGGCCCCATGGCCAAAGTCCCGATCCTGGCCCTGACAGCCAACGCCGATCCGGTCGATGAAGTGAAGTATCTGGCAGCCGGAATGGACGGTGTCGCCCAGAAGCCCATCCAGCCGGACGCCCTGCTCAACGCCATCCGTCTCGTCATGGACCGGGCTGCCGCACAAACGACGGCGGTGACCGAAGTCGCTTGAGCCCCGGCTCGTTCGCGGTCTTAGTGCACAGCCTCATGCTGCAACTCCCCCCGCCCGAACTCCCCGAGATCGTCGTCACCGGCGCGCGCCTGCCGCCCGCCGCAGGGGAGGCCGCCTTCGCGGTTGTCCGGCTGACGCAAGCCGACCTGCGCGCCGAGCCGCGTCTCGACGAGGCCCTCGCCTCTGTCACCGCCGTCTCCCTGTTCCGCCGCACGTCCAGCCTGTCCGCCAATCCGACCACCCAGGGCATCAGCCTGCGCGCCATCGCGCCGTCCGGCGCCGGACGTACCCTCGTCACCCTCGACGGTGTGCCCCTGAACGACCCCTTCGGCGGCTGGGTGATCTGGTCACAGGTGCCGACCGGGAGCCTGTCCGGTCTGGACATCGTCCGCGGTTCCGGGGCCGGCCCCTACGGTGCGGGCGCCCTGACCGGCGTCATCAGTCTGCGGGAGCGTGACGACGGCGGTGCCCTCGATGCCTCCCTGTATGACGACGGTCGTCGCCTCTCGGCCTCGGGCGCGACCACGGTCGGTCCGGTCCGCCTGGTCGCCTCCGGTACCCATGAGACCCGCGACGGCTATACCCCCGTCCGGGGCGCGGCAGCGGGGGTCGCCGACCAGCCGCTCGACCTGGAGGTCCGCAGTGCCGCCCTGCGCGCCGACCTGCCTGTCGCCAATGCCGTCCTCTCTCTCCGGGCCGCCGCATTCGAGGAAGACCGCGGCTCCGGCCTCGCCGGAGCCCGGGCGAACGCCAGTGGAAACCTGCTCTCCGCCACCGCCGCCGCCGGGTCAGAGTCCGGCCGACCCGGCTGGCGGCTGCAGGCCTGGCGGCGCGAGAGCGATCTGGCCAACACCTCGGTCGCGGTCGCCGCCGATCGCGCCACGACCACGCCCGCCAACGACCAGTTCGAAACACCGGCATCCGGCTGGGGCCTCAACGCCGCCCTGCGTCGCACCACGGTCTCGGGCATCGGCCGGGCTGAGTGGGAGCTCGGTGCGGACGCCCGGTTCAACGAGGGTGAGACCCGCGAACGCTTCCGCTACCTGGCCGGGGCCTTCACCCGCGACCGGATTGCGGGCGGGCAGACTTCTGTGGTCGGTGCCTATGCCGAGGGATCCTCGGTCATGGGCCCATGGCTGGTCGCGGGCGGCCTGCGGCTCGACCAGTGGCGCAATGAAGGCGGCCGCCGCCTCGAACGCGATCTGGCAACGGGTCTGTCGACCCTCGACGAGGCCGCGCCGGACCGGTCCGGAGAGGTGTTCAGCGCGCGGCTGGGGATCCGCCGCGAGATCGGGGCGGGACAGGCGCTGCGGCTCGCCGCCTACAACGGTTTCCGGCCCGCCACCCTGAATGAACTGCACCGCCCGTTCCGCGTCGGCAACGACCTGACCGAGGCCAATTCGGCGCTGAAACCGGAGCAACTGACCGGCGTCGAGGCAGGCTGGGCCTGGACAGGCAATCAGGCCTCCCTGACCACGACAGTGTTCTGGAACGAGATCGATTCGGCGATCGTCAATGTCACCATCGGCACCGGTCCCGGCCTGTTTCCAAGGGCCGGCTTTGTGCCCGCCGGGGGCGTCCTGCGCCAACGCATGAACGCCGGAACCATCGCGGCCACGGGGCTGGAGATCGATGGCCGGTTTGAG
>CANMXH010000224.1 GCA_947501315.1 Caulobacteraceae bacterium
ATCTCGATCCCGCCGTGCTGCACGAGCGCCTGCCGGGCATTTCCGAGAGCGCGAAAATCTTCGCCGGCGTCGATGTGACCAAGGCCCCGATCCCGGTCCTGCCGACCGTCCACTACAATATGGGCGGCATCCCGACGAACTATCACGGCGAGGTCCTGACCAAGGTCGGCGACAATGCCGACACCGTCGTCCCCGGTCTGATGGCTGTGGGTGAGGCGGCCTGCGTTTCGGTGCACGGGGCCAACCGTCTCGGCTCCAACAGCCTGACCGATCTGGTCGTCTTTGGACGGGCCGCCGGCCTGCGCTGCGGCGAGGTGGTCGACAAGGCCTCGAAGGTGCCGGACGCTCCCGCCTCGACCACGGACGGCCATCTGTCGCGGTTCGACCGCTTCCGCCATGCCAGTGGCTCGACCCAGACCTCGAAGCTGCGCATCGACATGCAGCGCGCCATGCAGTCCGATGCGGCCGTCTTCCGAACCGGCAAGACGCTGGAGGAGGGGACGGCCAAGCTGCGCGCCATCCATGCCGCCGGCGCCGACATCAAGACCACGGACCGCGGCCTGATCTGGAACACCGACCTCGTCGAGACCCTGGAATACGACAATCTGATCGACCAGGCCCTGGTGACGATCGAGAGCGCCCTGAACCGGACCGAGAGCCGCGGTGCCCATGCCCGCGAGGACTATCCGGACCGCAACGACGCCGAGTGGATGAAACACACCCTGTCCTGGAAGACGCCGGGCGAGGCTGTGAAGATCGACTATCGTCCGGTCCACAACTACACGATGTCGAAAGACATCGATTATATTGAGCCCAAGACACGGGTGTACTGATGGTTCAGCTGACTCTCCCCCGCGGATCCAGGCCCAGGCGCGGCAAGGTCCACAAGGCCCCCAAGGGCGCGAAGAACGTCAAGACCTACAAGGTCTATCGCTACGACCCCGAGGTCGACGCCGATCCACGCTGGGACACGTTCAAGATCTCGGCTGACGACCACGGCCCGATGCTGCTGGACGCCCTGATCCACATCAAGAACGAGATCGACCCGACCCTGACCTTCCGGCGGTCGTGCCGCGAGGGCATCTGCGGCTCCTGCTCGATGAACATCGACGGCCGCAACACCCTGGCCTGCACCAAGGGCTGGGATGAGTGCTCCTCCTCGACCATCTCAATCGCTCCTTTGCCGCACCAGCCGGTGGTCAAGGATCTGGTGACGGACCTGACCCTGTTCTACGCCCAGTACGACTCGATCCAGCCGTATCTCCAGTCCGACGAACCGGACCCGGAGAAGGAGCGTATCCAGCTGCCGGAAGACCGCGCCAAGCTGGACGGCCTGTACGAATGCATCCTGTGCGCCTGCTGCTCGACCTCCTGCCCGAGCTACTGGTGGAACCAGACGGAATACCTCGGCCCGGCCGCCCTGCTGCAGTCCTACCGCTGGATCGCCGACAGCCGCGATGATGCGACGGACAAGCGGCTCGATGACCTTGAGGACCCGTTCAAACTGTACCGCTGCCACACCATCATGAACTGCGCCCAGGTCTGCCCCAAGGGCCTGAACCCGGCCGAGGCGATCGCGAAAACCAAGATGCTGATGGTGGCACCGGGGCGTAAGAAGACGGAAGCGGCGTGACGATCTTTCGATGGCTGCGGACTTTAGCGGGCATTGCTGGTTCGTCACGAAGGACACGAAGGGGGGCACGAAGAACACGAAGGCAGCAACGCGGCGGCGCGAATGCGCCCTTCCGTCACTTCGTATAAGGCGCTGCGCGCGGCCATACCCCCGGTTCCTTTGTGCCCCCCTTCGTGTCCTTCGTGATGAACCAGCAGGCCCTGAGGAATCGCTCACTGCTTTCGTACCGAGGAACAGCCCGCTATAGGCGCTACATGGCGAAGATCACCTACATCGAACACGACGGCCGCGAGCACACGGTCGAGGTCAAGACCGGCCTTTCCGTCATGGAGGGCGCGGTCCGCAACAATGTCCCCGGCATCGACGCCGACTGCGGCGGGGCCTGCGCCTGCGCCACCTGCCATGTCTATGTCGACGAGGCCTTCGCCGCCGAAACCGGGCGGCCCTCGGCCATGGAGGAGTCGATGCTGGACTTCGCTGACAACGTCCAGCCGAACAGCCGCCTGTCCTGCCAGATCCGGGTCACCGACGATCTGGACGGCCTGATCGTTCGCCTGCCCGAAAGCCAGCACTGAGCCGCGGCCATGGGCCGGGCCAACCCTGACCTCGTCGATCTGGTCGGCCGGCTGATCGTCGGGGGGCCGAAGGATCGCCCGCCCCTGATCGCCGTCGTCGGAGCCCAGGGCTCCGGCAAGACCACTCTGGCCCGCGCCGCCGCCGAACGGTTCGGGGCGGTCCAGATCTCGATCGACGACGTCTATCTGACCCGCGCCGAACGCGAGGTCATGGCGCGCGAGGTCCATCCGCTGTTCGTCACCCGCGGCCCGCCGGGAACGCACGACATCGGCCTGCTGCAAGAGTTGATCGACGCCCTGTCCGCGGCCGGGCCGGATGATGAGACCCTCATTCCTGACTTCGACAAGCGCGGTGATGACCGGCGGCCGGTCACCGACTGGCGCGTCTTCCGGGGCCGGCCCTCGGCGATCCTGATCGACGCCTGGTGTCTCGGCACCCTGCCGGAAGAGGCCGCGGCCCTGACCGCCCCCGTCAACGCGCTCGAGGCGGATCATGATCCGGACGGCCGCTGGCGGCGCGCCGTGAACGGCCTCGTCGGGGGGTCTTATGCCGATTTCATCGCCCGGTTTGATACCGTGCTGTTCCTGCGTGCGCCGTCTTTCGATGTGGTGCTGGACTGGAGATGCGAGCAGGAGGCCGACCTGCTGGGCATCGCTCCCGCCGACCTGTCCGCGGCCGAACGCACGCGTCTGGCCGGTTTCATCCAGTATTTTGAACGCATCACCCGGCGCATGCTGGACGGCGGCGTGAAGGCCGATGTCATCGTGCAACTGAATCGAAACCGTCTGTCGGGCACCATGGGCGGATGAACGCTCAGCAGGACCGTCGTTTCGAGCCGCGCTCGCCCGCCAATGAGCGCGGGGTGGTGCTCGCGCCCGGCCTCGAGATTCCGTGTCTGCTGATCGATCAGTCGGCCCAGGGCGGCCGTATCCGGCTGGACCGGAACCTGGTCCTGCCGAAGGCGGTCACGGTTATCGATATTGATCAGGGCATTGCTATCGAGGCCCAGGTGGCCTGGCAGAAGGGTGTCGAAGCCGGACTCAAACGCGTCGGCCAGGCCTCCCTGCGTGGTCTGGTCCCCTCGCGCCTCTCCGATGCCCGGGCGGCGTGGTTGCGGGCGGGCGGGCGCTAGACCTTTCGCCGCTTGAGTTGACGCGCCTTCCGGGTCCTTTTCCCGGCGAGGGCTGATTCATCACAACGGGCGCAACGCAGTCCACAAGGAACACAACGCGTCCTGTGAGGATGCCCGTACCGAGCCCGTCGTCCAGGCCGGGCGAGAACGCCCGGACCCACACCGGAGGCCTGGATCAATGCGGCGTTCGCCGCGATAGAAAATCGACGGGACAAGACATCGACCTCGACACGGCTCCGGTCCCGTCGTGTTCGTTGTGGACTGCGTTGTGCCCGTTGTGATGAA